>NZ_JAUCEU010000007.1:1752500-2060000 GCF_030348765.1 Neobacillus sp. CF12
ACCATCATGGTTAGTTCTGGCAGAAATTCCTATATAAAAATGATCTTCAATTTGCAGGATATCTCCCCCATCAAGCGTTCCCGGTGCCTTAATATAATAAATAGATTCATAGAAAGACTGGATTACAGGTTCCATTTCATGGATTTCTCCATTCCGTGAAAGTGCTCCTGGATTAGAGATGACAGCAAACTTTGGAGTCAGTACCGCTGTATCTTCTACAAAAGTTGAATCCGGAAACTCGATATTACTAGGGAGAATAGTTACCTCTGTTCCACATTTCTTTAACGCCTCAATATACGCTTGATGCTGATCCAATGCTTTTTCAAAAATAGGTCTTCCTAAATCGGAAGTGGTTAAGCCATTAATATAGCTTTCACTCGGTATTTTAACAATCGTATTATTAAACAAGGTCTTATCCTCCTTTTTTATACTCTTACTACTGGACATGTAAGACATGTTGGTCCCCCCGTTCCCAAATAAGATATTTCATTTCCTTCATATTCATAGACAGTTGCTCCCGCTTCAAGCAGGTGCCCCTTTGTTGACGGATTCCCCGAAACCATTACGCAGACTCTTGGTGCTAATGCAAGAACATTGCAGCCAAGCAGGTGGTACTCTTCATCAGGTACCTCTATTAATTGAAAGCCTCGCTTGATTAGCAGCTGCCGAAGGAATACCGGCATGAGTCTTGAATAAACTACTGCCAGATCTTCGTCTACAATACTAATAAATGACATAAGATGAAGACATTCTTCTTCCCCCTGGTCATGAGGCAATTGAACAACGATACATTCGTCAACCATATCCTTTGTCATTTCCTGGATCTGCCTGATGGCTTCATCATTCGTCCGATAACCGCGTCCAATCAATAATGTACGGTCATCGAGCCAGACGAGGTCTCCTCCATCAGCCATCGCATCCCCTGTTAGTTCTCCTACTATAGGAATGTTCTTTTCCAGTAAAAATTGTTTGTAAGCCTCAGCCTCAGGCTGGCGCAGCTTTTTCCCTGATTTTAAAATAATTGCCCCATTTTTCGTAAACTTCACAGGGTCGTGGGCATAAATCGAGTCTAATCCAACTGTCTCTGAAACAGGTAAAAATTCAATTTCAGCAACATGTTCTTTAATAATTGCATGGAACTTTTCAAATTCATTTTGTGCCTTTATGTAGTCCGGTTCATTGATGTAGTTAAACTTTTTCCATTCATTCCTTAAATGCTCTTGACTGATAAAAGCATGCTTAGGATGTTTTAAAATAACCTTGTTAAGATTTTTGTGCATCGAAGATAACAAGTTTCATCAAACCTCCTTTTTTCCGCATAGTGGAAAACATTTTCTTTTAATGGAAACTCTTACTATGATATTATAAAAAGTAGAAAAGCATGTCAATATATTTCGAATTTACTGATTAATTAATTTATAGGGGTTGATTAAAATGCAAACCATTGACCGTGCTATGCAAGTAATAAAAGTCTTATCGGAAAGTGATAGTAAAAAGTGGTTTTCAATTACAGACTTATCCAAGGAATGTGACTTGCCTGTCAGTACCATGCACCGTCTGCTACAATCCTTAATAAAGCACGGATTAATTCAGCAGGACCCGAACCTCAAACTTTATTCAATGGGGTATACTTGGCTTGAATATGGTTTACAGATGTATGATACCTTTGATTTTGTCGGGCTAATCCGCCCTGAAATGGAGAAATTAATGCATGAGGTAGAAGAAAGTGTTTATTTTAGTAAGCCCATAGGCTTAGAAGCTATCGTTGTGGAAAGAATCGATTGCCCACATAACCCAATCCGGATTTATGATCAACTGGGAATCAGAATCCCAATGAATATTGGGGCAGCAAACAAAGTCATGCTGGCACATATGCATAAGGACGAAGCAGGAAAAATCATCAATAGTTTAATTCCAAAAGATGAAAGGAAGTCCTTTTTGAATCTGCTAAATACAATTCGCCAAAAAGGCTATGGAGAGAGCCATGGAGAAAGAACAAAAGGTACCTCCGCTGTCGCAGCTCCAATATTTAATCACACCAACGAATTAATCGGTGCATTAAGCATTGGTTACGTAACCTTCAACCAAACAGACGAAAAACAACAGTTATTTATCGAAAAAGTTATCCAAACCGCAATGCGCATTTCTGTAAAACTTGGGAGTAAACTTAATATTTATTCAGAAAAAAGATATTAACAATGGGCAGGTCCTAAAAAAACACTCTTCCGATAATCGGAAAGAGTGTTTTTTGTTTCATTATGAATCCAGACTGAGAAATTAACAGTGTATTGCAAAAAGGTTTTAAGGACAAAACTAGATACGGAGAAAAGAAGCAATCAGCCGAAAAAACTGAAAAAGAAGAATCGATGGCGAAAGGGAAGAACGGGTGATTCAAGCAAGTGAAAATGGTATTCCAGGAGGAATCGTAATGACAAAGAAAGAGGTACTTAAATTACTAGTACTCATTGAATCGGTTTATTCCAACTGCATCCTCAAGGACGAGACGGTTTTGCAATGGTTCGAATCTTGTTCAGAAATGGACTTTGACAAGGTGATGGCGAAGTTGAAACATCACATACGAAAAAGCCCTTTTCCACCTGCGATTACTGACATTGCTGTATTTTCATATGAAGAAAATGATTTTCCAGATACATTACAAGAATGGATGAAGATAGGACGGGAGAGAATTGAACCCGAACATAACCATACCGAACGAATAATCATACCTGCCTGGCTTGCCGAATACTCGATAAGGAAAACTGTTTGAAAACCCCTAAACTAATTCAACTTCGTCGACTTATATTAATTTCATATTCAGATTTCTGATGTCTTGAAACGTATTTATTATTCGTTACCCAGAAACGCCAAGGATAATCTCTGGCTTCACCGGAGTTATCGATTCCAATCCTTTTTCCGACTGATATGCTTTCCCGAATAAACCCTTTGGCTATATATAAAGGTGGGAGCGTGAGTGAACTCCCATAGTCTTCCATTGAAATGCCCAATGATTTAGTCAGTTTTCCAGGACCGTTTGTTAGATTTTTCAGGTCATCAATACCTCTTCTGCTTTTCATAAGTTCGATCCCGTAACGAGGTTCCAACGCGCGGATCAAAACAGCCTCCGGTTTTTTTTCACCGCCGCTGACCACATTAAAAAGGCAATGTGTATGCATCAGATATGTATAGGAAAGGCCGGAACTTTGGAACATAACCTCAGTCCTTGCCGTCCGCCGGTTATTATAGCTATGTGCAGCCCTATCACCGGGACCTATGTATGCCTCTGTTTCTACAATATATCCTGCAGCCATTCCCTGAGGTGTTTCTTTTACAAGGAGACATCCTAGCAATGCCTTTGCTAGTTCAAGTGTGGGCTGTTCATAAAATTCCTGGGGTAGTGGAATGATTTCTTTAAGAAATTCTTGCAATTCTGATGCCTCCATTAAAGTGATTTAGATATGTTCGATTAATAAGTATCATTTTATCAGCTTTATCTATATACTATTTTCACCTTTAAAAAACTTAATAACAAATATTTTGGGAACGACTTGAGTTTTCCATTGTTATTAAAATAAAAAAGGACCATTTCCGAAAAAATGGTCCCATTAATATATTTTGCCCGTAATGACCTACTTGTTCTTAATTACTATAAAATTCCATCTCTGCTATATTTCCGTATCCACCATTTGGACTAACATAACGGATATAACGATAAGTTGTTTCGTTATTAATCTCTGTTACATTCCATCCAAGTTCCGGTGTGGAAGTTATCGTGTATAAATCCACAAACCCTTCGGTCGGTGAAGTGTTAGAACCTTGAATTTTCCCTCCGACCATTCTGCTTGTATATCCTGCACGTGGATAGTACCTCACTTCTTTTACCACCGTTTGGTTACCTTCTCCAAGGTCTAGTCCGGTATAGCCGCCATTTGCTTGACTATAATCATAGAATGTATTGATATTTCCATCAAATGCTTTATCAAATTCCCCACCTGGTGCCCACGGCGGATTTTTGCCAAATGGTGTTCCTGTTACCTGAACTAGTTGGTTCGTAATCGTAACGATTAATTCAACAACAACTCCAGATCCATCAGTTGCGATAGCGGTCACTTTCACTTGACCATTTTGCCCTTCCTTATTAGCAGACAACAACCCATTCGAGGAGATGTCAGCTAATTCTGTTGGTGAACCATCTAAATCATTAACGGACCATTGAACAGATTGGTTAGCATTAGCAGGTAGAACCTGTGCTTTCAACTGTAAGGTACCGCGATTGGTCGTGATAGATGTTTCTCCATTTAGGATAATTTCGGACACATCATTGAAAAGATTAATAGAATGTATCGAATCATCAAGCGAAATGGAATCATCAAATGTCACATTAGATAGCGTAATATTGGCTGTCAACTTTTCAGTTACTTTTGCTTTCATATTGATTTTAAACAATTCACTTACTTGTTTGAAGTGTCCAGGGGCACCTTCTACTAGAAGTTCCACCTCACCTAGTTGTGTAGACGGCACTGCAGTGACCTTAATTTTACTATCCAGTGATTCAACTGAGACAAACTCCATCACTTCGGATTCAAACGTAAGCTTCATCTCTAGAGAATGAACATTATCTACTACATTCGCAAGAGCATAAGTAAGACTGAAAGACTCATTAACTTCTACAGAATGCGGACCTTTTACTGATAAGGTTGTTTCAACTGTTTCTGTTGGAGCAATCTCAATCTTATCAATGTCCGGGGCATATTGTTCAAAATCTGGTGTCTGTGTATCGTTATAGAATCGAATTGTATTAGAACCTTTCTCTAACTCTACATCCAGAACAATGGAACGGAAATTTTCCCAGCTGTAGGTACTTCTAAAGTATGTTTTCTGAGCAGGATTATTATTTATACTGATTTTTGCATGCCTTTCCACAACATTGGCATTATAATCATGGTTACCTTTTTGTTCATTATTAGCATAATGAACAATAAGTTTATACTTTCCACTTTTTGGTACGACAATCTCGTTAAACTGAAGGTAATTGTCAGCACCTTTCCCGATAAAGCCTACATTTTTTTCGCCAGAAGCATATGAGTTGTCTTGGACTTTTGCTAAGCCAGCAACTGTGTTACCTGTATCTTCAGCTTCAATAATCTGGATCATTTCTTCTGTTTTCTTTGGGGCTGCTTTAATCTCGAGATAGTCAACATTTAGATTACCCTTACCATTCTTTAATTCTATTAAGTTGATACCTGCTTTTAGATATCGAATTTCAGAATGAGTTCTCCATTGATCTTCCGAGCCTGTTCTATCTAGTTTTAAATCCTTCACCTTGTTACGATCTACAAAAAGTTCTACGCTGCTATTTGCTTTATTGGTCGAGTATCTTAACTTAGTCTCATAGTAACCATTTTTCTCTACATTAACAACAAACATAACCCCTGATTTGTCATCATCGGAAAAATTCAAATAACCTGTACCACTATAATTATTGTGCTGTGTGCTTACTGCAGTTTCTCCATATATGTCTGCGTATTCCGCCTCATACCGGTCAACTTTAGGAACTACTTCACCTTGATAACTACCAACACGAGTAAGGTCAATCCTATCAAGAAGAGCTACCCTTGTTAGATGACCATCTTGCATAACTGGCATTCCAGAGAATGTTAGCGTGTGTTCCCCAGCTTTTAGATCGAGCAAAACTTTCTTCATTCCAATAAATTTAAATCCAATATTCGCCGGATATACAATTTCGGTTGCCTCACCGTTATCAACCTTAAGCGAGTGCTTCGCTGTTTTCCGTCTATCTGCAATCGCAGGTTCAGGGCCAAGCGGACCGTTTCCATAGAATACATCCATCGAGTATTTTCCGTCTTCTGGAACACTGACGATAAATTTCACTTTGCTATTTTCATCATCAATGCCTCCAACCTGTTTACCTCCAGATGTTGGCCATTCGATATAGGCACTACTGTTTTCTAAATCGTAAACAGTTGCTTTACCGCTAAGTTCAGCGTTTTCTGCTTCGTAGATTTTTTTCCATGATTGTTTTGGATACGTCGTTTTTGCTGTTGCTGGAGTCACAATGGCTTTGTACGCTGACATATTGTGCATATCTGAAACTGGAACTACGACTTTCCCTTCTACGACAGGATAGTCCTTTTCATGTACGACTACTGGATTGCCAGCAGCACCATCAAAACCAGTCCAAGCACTTTCCCAAACGGTAACATGTACTGTATCGCCAAATTCCTTATGACCATTTATTCCTTTTAACACAAGATCCGCACTTCCATTTGCGCCACCAAATACCACTTGTGCCTTTTTTTTGGATTTATTAATGGTTGCTATTCCTTCCAGTCCCATGGCATTTACGTTTGGAGGTGTTACCTGAACAGTTTGTTGTCCTTTCATCTCTGCTGTCCACTTATACAGCCACCAAGCTCCGTTTACTTTGTTATTTTCAACTACTAAATCGTTTAAATTGTCAGCCATATGCCAATATGGCAGGGCTCCGTAGACTTTACTTCTTTCGAATTTTGCGAGGAACTGCAAAAGGATGCCCTGATTTGATGGATCTCTAGGACGAGCATATTCATTAATATTTATTTCAAGTGGCCCAAATCCTAACTCTTTTTCGATCGAACGATAGTCATCATATCTAGAATTCCAACCAGAGAAGAAATTATCGCCTAATTCATGCCATGTTACGATATCCGGTAACACATTATTTTCTTTAGCAAACTTGAAGAAATTACGATAAACATTACTGTTATAACTAGCGAAATTTGGTCCTGCAATACGCGCATTTGGATGCAGCGATTTTATTTTCTCAACGACTGTTTTCCAGTCTGAAAAGAACCGTTGTTGTGTCTGGGTACTCATACCGCCATACCATATATGATCTGGTTCATTGAAAGGGACATACACAAAGGTATCTTTGTTTGGGTGCTCTACCACTTTCTTTACAATCGTTTCTACTTTATTCAGATAATCCGGAATACCAGTAAATTCGTACGGCCAATTTTCATAAATATCCTGTACATAAATTTGGATCTGCTCACCACCGGCTTCAAGGAAATAGTCTGAAACCTTTAATGCATCACCATTAGGGTGTTGCAAACCATCTGGGGCTTTTTGCACTGTTGCATATGGTTTAAGTGGAATAATCGTGTTAATATCAGGGACATTTGGTTCGCTCATCCCATATAAGAATCCGGCTCCTCCGTTTAACATTTCTCCTTTTTCTACAGATAAATCAACTTCTAGCTGTGGATTTGTGGCAGCAGATGTCTTTTCAGGAGAAAAGCTAAATCCGCTGCCTGTTAAGGCTGCACATAAAAGACAGGCAAAGATTTTTTTAATCATAATTTTGTCTCCTTTTATTCAATTTTTTTACAATCCCTTATCGTACTCCACGGTGAAATAACTAGATGGTTTTATATCAAATTTTAACTTCTGAAATTAGCAAACTATTGCTTTAAGTGAACCTCAAATAATCTTGCAGCATTCATTTTAGGGATAACAACCGTTAAGGTTCCATTATTTTTATTCCATTGGTAGTTGGCATCCCCTTTTGATGGGTATGCTAGTTTTACATCTACTTCCTTATCAACCAAATGCTTTAATGGGATCGAATAGTCATCCTTACTAGAATCTAATCTCCACACCGCCAGATAATTTTTGTCCTTATTTCTTAAGCCAAAACTCATCCAAGAATCCCCTAGATTTGGTATACCTGTAGGCCAAATAGGGTTGGCAGCAGCTATATATTGGCGAATGGTTTTATAGTAATCAATTGCTTCTTTAACTAATAGAAAGCGATCATGACTTATTTCGGAGAGATGCCCGCTTTGATGGATGCGAAGCAGTAAACTATTAACCATATTAAAAATAACTTCCTCGTCATCTCCCTCATTTAAAGGATATGACCAAACTGCACATTGTTCCGGTGTCACAAGGGAGGCGGCGGCGGCGGCAATCGCACCATTTTTTAGATAATCCGTTTGATCGCTGCTTGATTGGATACTATGACGGCTTAATAAACTATAATCCATTCGCATACCACCACTGCTACAATTTTCTATTACCAAATCAGGATATTTTGCAAAAATTCCATCAAGCCAATTTAAATATGCTAGATTATGTTCTAGTAACCCATCACCAATCGAATCCGCATTATACTCTGTTCCCACACCAGCATTAATGTTATAGTCCATTTTGATGTAACCAACACCATACTGATTTACTAATCTATCAATTACACTATTTGCGAAATCTATTACATTTGGATTTCGGTAGTCTAATTGATACCGAGAATGATCTATAACTCTCTTATCGTGACGTAAGAAAAACCAATCATCCGGAACGTTATTCGCAAGCTGACAATTCACACCCATTACTTCCAATTCCAACCAAAGTCCAGGTACCATTCCTTTGCTTCGAATGTAGTCTAAGACTTCCGTAATTCCGTTTGGAAAACGCTCTTTAGAAGGAATCCACTCACCTACACCATCCCACCAGTAGCCATCAGAATACCAGCCACAATCAACACAAAAATACTCACAGCCTGCTTCTGCCGCTGCATCAATTAGAGGCAGCAGCTTTTCAGTCGTTGGATCGCCGAGTAAACAATTCATATAATCATTAAATATGACGGGCAATTTTTTATTGTCTTCATTTACTCGTCTAATTCTTCTTCGATAATTAGTAATATCTGTTATTGCTTGCTCGAATCCCCCATTAATTGCACCCACAGCAACGGGCACAGAAACAAATTTTTGCCCTGGTTTCAATTCTTTCCACCATTGACTCTCATTTTCAGTAGGGCCACTTAACTGCAGATAAAGAGAATCAGCAATATCACTAATTTCCCAGTGCCAAGAACCGTGATGTTCTATTTGCCAGATTAACCCTGAACCTGTTTCAAGATTCTCAATAAAACCAGTTGGAGCATACTCAGAGGTAGACCACGTTCCTGTACTTGAATAAGACAAGCGCTTCATAGAAAACTCATTAACTGTATATAATCCTAAATCTGGTAAAGTGTATTTTTTCCATTGGGCTTCCCCATACCAAGTATTGTGAGGAATATGGAGTCTCATTTTCGCTTCCCTATTGGTCAGACCTTCTTTATCAATTCCTGTATAAGCAAAGGAAGATACGTATTCAATTCCAACAGGTTCTTCGCCCTTATGTACGATTTCTGTCCATGACCTAACAATCGGAATTCCATTATAAAACTGAATGTTAGAGAAGACACCTACATTCGTTTCTTCATCTAGTAATTCAAAAACCAATTTACGGCCAAAAGAATTTGTCGTATCATTCAATGATTGGAACTTTAAACGAGAGCCAGGATTCGTGCCAGTATGCTTAGAGCCGTGGTGATCATTTTGATTCTCGCCTGAAAAATGAACTTCAACTAGGCGGTGCTTACTTCTTTTCCTATCATCCCAATTTATATAGTCATTTGAAGGACAGGTTGAAAAGTGAAGGAACCTAACGTCCTTATCTTGCGTTACTTCAAAAATAAGGTAAATTCCATTTTCTTTTATACTAATAATTTTTGCGATTTTTTCGATTACTTCTGACATATCTATCCTCCGTCCTTTTATCCCTTAACAGATCCAGCAGTCATACCTTCAATTAAGAATTTTTGTAAATAGATAAACAAGATTACAACTGGAAGTACTGCAAGGACTGATGCTGACATAATACTACCCCAATCAGTTGTGTAAAGACCTTTGAATAAAGTTATTCCGGGGGTTAAAGTTCGGTGTGCCTCATCATTAATAAATACATATCCAAACATAAATTCGTTCCAAGCATTTACAAATGCAAATAGTGCAGTTGCAACCAGACTAGGAATTGAAATTGGCAGGATGATTTGGTAAATAATTCTCAAACGGGAGCACCCGTCGATTTCAGCCGCTTCCTCTAATTCATATGGGATTGAATCAATGAATCCTTTTAACATAAATGTACATAGCGGAACCATAAAGGTAGTATAGGCCAATATCATAGCTGCATAAGTGTCCAATAATCCTAGCCTCTGCATGAGAATATATAGAGGAATTAATAATAGTACCCCTGGTATCATTTGCGATAATAACATCGTAACGTTTACTATTTTGATACCTTTAAACCTTTGAAACCTGCTTAAAGCATATCCGGCAAAAATAGAAACAAGCATTGAAATAATGGTTGTAGTTATCGCTACAATTAGACTGTTTACAAAGAAAGTGATAAATTGCGTATTTACCAAAACATTTTCAAAATGCGAGAATGTTGGATTTTCAATAAAGAAACTAGGATTACTCGTCCTGATTTGATCTGTTGGTTTTAAGGAGGTTACCAACATCCATAAAAATGGAAAGACACAAAAAATTGCGAAAAAGACAAGTACTATATAGGTAATAATTTTACTGACTAATCTCCCATTTTTACTAAGTAACATATTTTCACCCCATTTTCGATCTGTTAGGCTCTATTCTTCTTAGCGTTATAATAATAATTCACAACAAATATCGTTAACATGAATCCAATCATCATCGATGCTAACGCTGAGGCTGAGCCAACATCGTATTCTTGCATTGCATATCGGTAAATCATAATTGGCAGCGTTTCAGTTGAATTCAATGGTCCGCCTTCTGTCATTACCCAAATAAAATCAAAATTGATTGATGTCCAAATAAGGTGAATAAATACTAATACAAATGCAACAGGTTTTAATTGAGGTAAAACGATTTTAAAGAATCGCTTAAAAACACCAGCGCCATCAATTGCAGCTGCTTCTAATAAATCTCTAGGAATTGATTGCAATGCCGCAAGGAAACAAATCGTATAATAAGGAAAACTCCTCCATATATTCACAAATGTTACAGTTAATAATGCTGTATCCATTTCCCCTAACCAAAAATAAGAGCTATCGAGAATCCCTAACTTTATTAGAATAAAATTAATAATTCCATAATCAGGAGTTAACATCCAAGTCCATGTCATACCGGCTATAACAATCGGTACAACCCAGGGGATAATAATAAACCCTCGAAAAATGGCCCTTCCCTTAATTTGTTGGTTTAAAGCAATCGCAGAAATTAACCCCAAAATAAATTCACCCGCTACAGATAGCAACGTCCAAATGGCAGTATTGGAAAGAATTTTGGTGAAATTTTCATCACGGACCACAGTTTTATAATTTTCTAGGCCGGAAAAAGAGGACTGAGCTGCATTGAGGAGGTTTTTAAAATGAAAGCTGTCCCAGACAACATTTATTAACGGGAAAGCAATTAATAAGAGAAAAAATAATATTGCTGGGAATACAAAGATGAAGGCATGAAACTTATCCCTATTTCCCTTTGTCATCCTTAATTTTCTTTTTGCTTCATAACCTTGAAGTCTGCTATTAACTTGTCGAGATTCTAATTTCAAGATGATTTACCTCCATCTCTCACAACTAAGACTTTATATTTGACTAGAAGAAATAGCCTTAGAACGTATTATTTATGTAAAGAGCAAGCATTGTACGCGGTTTGGACAATACTTGCTCAATAAGGACTAATTACTTTTTACTACTAAGATCACCGGACTTTTTTAAACTATCATTAATAGCATCGGATAACCATTCAGCCACTTTTTTCGGATCTTCGTTTTGGAGTAATGATTTAGCCAGAGCATCCTCCATATTCTTTGTAACTCCGCCAAGTGAAATCTCAGGATAGGTAATTCCTGTTTCTGCTAATTCGGTAAATCCTTTCCCCCACTGACTGTCACTAATTACATCTGAGCGTGGTGAGTTCGTAGGTCGGATATTACTCTGCCACTCCTCTGATAAAATGTAACTAGCAAATTCCCATGTCTCTTCAGGGTGTTCACTATCCTTAAATAAATATAACGGGCTAATTTCAAGGAAAGTTGCAGGTGTTTTAATGTATGGAGGAGCAGCTACTTTCACATCTTTCATTTCTTCTGGATTTTCTTTTTCACGATCTTGAATCCACGGTCCATTTACGACCATTGCATATTTACCAATGGCGAAATTTGTATCTTCTTCCTCCCAACCCCAAGCCTTAGAATCTGCAGGAATTACCCCTTTGTCCAACAAGTCCTGATAATACTTGAATACTTCTGCAGCCCTCTCAAGTTGTTCTGTATTATCCTTCCAGGTATTTTTGTATTTACCATCACTCATTTTTTCTGCAATTACTAAATCATTTGAAGCTAAATAAGCCAGTAACTCTTGCGGTGAGCGAACTCCTGCACCCGCAATACCAAAAGCTTCTTTTCCAGTTGCCTCTTTTATTTCATCTGCCACATCAATAAGTTCGTCAAAAGTTGTAGGCGGTGAATCTATTCCAGCAGCTTTTAACATATCCTCATGATACAAAAGAGCACGGATCCCTAAATATTGTGGTAAAGCTGTAATCTTTCCATCGTATGTTAATGCCTCCATAACATTAGGATAAATAGTGTCTTTATCAGACCATTTATCTACGTAAGGAGTTAAATCTTGCAATGCACCCATTTTGTTAAATTCTCCAAACCATTCACTTAAGCCCCAGCTTAAATCTGGAGCATTTCCAGCACTGATTGATGCAACTAATTTATCATGCAGGGCATCGAATGTAATAATTTGGGTATTAATCTTAATATTTGGATGTTCTTCTTCAAACTTCTTGATTTGTTCTTTTGTTTTACGTTCTTCTTCCGATCCTGGTGCCCATGCTGCCCAATAGTCAATGGTTACTTGTTTCTTTCCATCTTTTGTCGTTGAAGTATTTTCTGTTTTATTACAACCAGACAAGAAAGTTGATAAAGCTATTATGAATATAAATAAAATTGTTAGATACTTTTTCTTTGTCATGAACTCCACTCCTTAATAGTTTCATAGATTATTTACTAATACAAAACATACATTATGGAAGCGCTAACTATTATACTTAAAAAATATAGCAAAAGAGCATGATACTTTTTCCATTCCAACCACACGTGAAGATATGTATGAAATGAAATTACATAAACCACCACCTTCGCATTTAATTACTTTCATCAAAGCTGCTAGTAAACTACTTCATCCAATGTGAGTTATCTAGAGAGAGTACATGGAGTACTATCTCGAATTATTAATTTCGTCGGAACGGTAACCTTTAAAGGTAATTTTCTTCCATTAATACGTTCAATTAGAAGTTTAACTCCTATTTGCCCCATTTCTTTTGTATACACTTTTATCGTTGTTAATGGTGTACTTGTGTAACTCGCCATTTCAATGTCATCAAAACTTACAATTGCTATATCATTAGGAACTGATAGATTTGCCTCTTGAATTGCTTTTAATGCCCCTATCGCCATTGGATCACTCGATACAAAAAAAGCATCTGGGTAATCATTTTGTTGAAGAGCTTTCTTCATTAATTCATATCCTTGGGACATCGTATACTCACCTACAAATATGTAGTTAGGATTAAATAGTCCATTTTTTCTCAATACAGCCTCATAGGTGGTTAGGCGTTTATCCTCGATGCTGACAGTTTCCGTATTTGAATATTCAATATCAACTCCACCAATATATCCAATCCGGCTGTAGCCTATATCCAATAAGTGCTGCAAAGCGGTTTTCGTAGACTTAACAAAATCTATTACAACTGAGTCATAAAGATCTTCATTGGGAGAATGGTGAATATAAACAACATTTTCAATATGCTCACTAACGGTTTTCAAAGCTTTCTCACTGATTTTCCCAACAATTATCAAACCACCTAAGTCTCGTATTAGGTGATTCGTCCCTACGTCATTCCACCGAAACATGAAAGTAGAGGTAATTCCTTGGTTCTGTAATTCTTCCTCGACCCCTTGTCGAATGGTTAAGAAGTATGGGTCAGCAACTTCTTCTTCTAATGTTTTACTTAGTAGAATACCAACACTCAAATCCTTTTGGTTAGATTCTTGATGCTGTTCAACTCTTCGTTCCAAAACAGTTTTATAGCCTAAATTCTTTGCAGTCTGCAATATCCTTTCCCTTGTTTCTTCTAAAACAGTAATGGTTTGATCATTATTTAAAACCCTAGACACAGTAGCAGGGGATACTTGTGACAAAGCTGCTATTTCTTTAATCGTTGCCATCTTAACATTACCTCACTAGTAAATTTTTTACCGCACATCTCTGAATGTTTTACCATTTTATAACTTATCTGCATGTTATCATCATTTTTAAGCGTTTTCAAGGGTTATTTTTATAATTTTCTAAATGTTTCTAACAAATAACCAAATATGTACTGGTAAACTTTTTATTAAAAAAATATTTTATTCACTAAAACTTTTACCGAAATGTTTAATTCCTATGTTTTTTAAGTTATTTGTCCTGTAGGAAATGAGGAAATATATTAGGTGTCCCTTAAATTACTATTATCCTATATCAATAATAATAAAAGATTAAATTAAATATTTTTCAAGAAACAAGAATGGGAGTTATGAATCAGTTGTTGTAAACCTTCTTCACTAAATTTTTTAGTTGTATTAATGCAATTAAAAAAGGACCGTGATTAAACGGCCCTTAGGTTATTGGTTTTATTAAGACTACCTTTAATACTTTTGCTTACTCTTAAACAGGTTTCATAAATTAACCTTAATAAAGACAATCAGGGGAGTTTACTCCCCCTTTTGTTAATAACACCGTACTAGTCTGTTACAATCCTAATTCTTTTAGAATGCTGTCCAATGTAGCTCCTTTATAAGAAGATTTAGCTTTTGGAGCATTTGCCACAGTAGGATTTTGCAATCCGTAGTTTTTGATAAGATAGTTCATGTCTTTAGCGTCTACCACTTTATCAAAGTTAAAGTCTGTTGCAGCGTTATCAGTACCCCAATATTTTTGGACAGCAACAGCATCTAAAATATCAATGACATCATCTTTATTGGTATCACCCGCAGCAGCTACTGGTAAATGATGGTTTAATCTTTTACCAATTGTTTCTCCTCGAACTTCATTAGACAATACGACTTGTTTCTGCATTGTAAAGTGACCTGGAACATCTACCTTTACCGTATATGAGGTTTTTTCTGCCTTTAATCCTTCTGCCTGGTATGAACCAAATTTATTTGTAAAAGGGGCTTCAACAATATTTTTTCCATCAGGGGAAGTTACTGTCACCTTTGCCCCAATGGTTCTTTGATCTAAATCATAGTTCATTTCACCTGTTGAAGGATCTTTTGTACCTTCTAGCTGTAACGCACCATCTAATTTTGAATAAGTTGATTTAGGTGTATAGCTTTCCGTATAAGCGTAAACATCTTCCGTCTCTACATTGGATTGGTCAATGGTTGAAGCGCTCATTGTAAACCAATCAACTGGTACACTTCTGGTATACATGTTGGATGTTTTTACGTCGAAATTAAATAATTGTAAATCTTCTGGTAAGGTTTTCGTACCTAAATACGTAAAAGTAAAGGTATAGTTCATACTTAACCCAGAAGGTGCAGATGTAACAGTCACTTGAGCATCCCCATATTGTTTCACTGCATCATTAACGGCTACATTTTCGATCGTTGCCAGATTTGTATTTAAAATAGGTAACGTGATTTTAGTTGTTTTTAAATTTTTGATGTTATTAGATTTAACACTATAGTTGACAGATTCACCTGATGTTACGATTTGCTTATCTGCTTTTAAATAGTAATAAGGTAATTGATGATCTACAAATACGACTCTTAACATACTGGTAGCATCCGCAGTAAAGTTTCCTGCTGCATCAAAACCGTAAAACTGAACTTGTAAAGGTGCAGCTTGCTTTCTTACTAAAATTTGATCAGTGTAATTTCCGTTTTTATCTGTCTTAATTGGAATTGCTGGAAACGGACTATTATAAAAAGAAACAACGGAATTGCTAGATTGATTTATTTGGATACCATCACGTTTTGCTTCCTCCACTTCAGGATCGTTTAGATTAATGTTAAAGTCATATAAAAATTGTCCATTTGTATCAAATTGACTATCGTTATATTCAATAACATTTTGGTCTAGCGAATCAAAGCTAGAAGTCATGATTGGCGCAGCAAGTTCGTAGATGAAATCCGATGACGCTGTAAATGTTTGACCTTCCTCATTTGTTCCAACGAGTTTTAGCTGATAATGACCCGGTCCGGCAACTTCTGCTATGCTACTGATTGGATTTTTTGAATCACTAGTAAACGGATAGTATATAGTACTAAATCCTCTTGGGATAAAAATCGATTGATTATCATTAACGAGGATCGGATCAAAGCTGCCAACTAACCCAAGGTCTTTACCAGTCTTTAGATCATGTAAAATAACATCTAATGTTTTCATATGTGATTTTAATGAAAATTCAAAACCAAGGAATGGATAAGAATTGGCTGGCCAAGCTGTATCCGTTGAAAATAAAGGCTTAGAGACATTAAATGTATCAATCCCCTCATTCACCACTCGAACACCAAATGGAACTTGATACGTTTCAGATGGATTATCTTGGTTGGTATAAACGACATACCCTTCATAAACACCTATTTCCGCTGTTTTTGGAATAGATAGAGAGACATTTCTAGTAATCTGACTGTTTGCTGGTACTTTAATAGACTCCTCTGTCTTGACTTCTACACCATTCTTTTCGGCATCCTTTGATTCTCTTACATCCGTTTGGAAGGTAACCATTACTTCAAAGGTTTTGTCCTCTTTACTCTTGTTTTCAATCGTCACTTCGCGCGAATCTTTCAAATCCTTACCCTTAAAAGCCATCTTGCCGAAACTAATGGCAGCTGTATCTTCCTTCAATTGCTTGTCTTTTCCATTAATGATCATTGGGGTTTTATCTTTGACTTTGATTTCCATCGTGGAATGAATGGCCTCATAAGGATCGACACGCCCGGCACCCTGTTCAAATACACTGTATGGCTTGCTTAACGAATCTGCTGTATTCATTAAGATTGCTTTTACATCTTCTGGCTCTAAATCAGGCTGTGCTTGTAGCAATAATGCCGTAACCCCTGTAGTAAATGGAGTAGCCATAGATGTTCCTGACAAACGTTGATAGGCATAGGTATAATTCGTCGGTTCGGTTGGACTATTAATAAAGCTTGGAACGGTAGATAACACACTTACCCCTGGTGCAGTAATTTCAGGTTTAATATCATAGGTCACACGTGAAGGACCGCGAGAGCTGAAGTCTGCCAATGTATCACCCTGTGTTTTAAAATCACTCATGTCTGTAAAAGTGAAGCTTGCAACTCCTGCTTGTAATTTTTGTTTCAACGCAAGTCCGTCACCATTCGTTAAGGAGAAAGTTGGAATGAAATTCACTCCTTCACCTAAGTGAGTTGGAATATGACCCTCTGCAGAGTTGTCATTGTACATTAGAACTGCAGCTGCACCTTGAGCCTTGGCAAAGGCAATCTTAGAATCCAATGTATAAACTCCCCGGCTCATAAGGACAATTTTTCCTTTAACATCTTTTCCTGTATAGTTATCTCCGAGTCCCACATCAACAACTGTATTACTTTGACCTTTTAACTTCGTAATGTCGTCAGTGTATCCTCTTGCCATAAAGCGTAAATCTGCAGATACACCGTCAATGGCTCCTTTTGCTGCTAGTGTCGAAATCGGCACATTGCTTGCCCCAACAGTCAATGCTAAAGCTGCAGCTCCTGGAGACCCTAGTGTATACAATTTGTTTCCTTCGTTCCCTGCAGCAACTACTGCGGTTACACCGCTTAGGACCGCATTGTTAATCGCAATACTGGTCGGATACATTGGATCATTTAAGTTAGCACCTAACGATAGATTCATGACATCAATGCCTTCAGCCACAGCTTGATCGATGGCTGCAATGATTCCCTCAGCAGATCCGGTACCCCCTGGGCCAAGGACACGATACGCGTATAAATCTGCATCAGGAGCAATTCCCTTTGTGGCGTATTCACTACTATTTTTACCCTGACCAGCAATAGTACCTGAAACATGGGTTCCGTGAGATGTCACATAAGTTGCTGCGTCTCCACCTGGTTTGCCTGCCTTTACCCAGTCCTCATAAGTAGTCTCCATCGGATCCGTGTCATTTTGAACGAAATCGTATCCGCCCTTATAGGCATCCTTTAAATCCGGGTGGTTGTAATCGATTCCTGTATCGAGAACAGCAATCTTTACACCTTTACCCGTATAACCTTCTTGATGTAATTGATCGACCTTTAAGAACGAGCGCTCGTCCGCCATTCCTTGACCTTGCGATTCAGCGGACTTTTCTGCTTCTGGAACTGGCTCCTCTGCCTTCACCGTTGCATCGCTATAAATCGCTTGAACAGCTTCAGATTTCATCAGTTCCTGAATCAGGTTTGCAGGTACTTCCAGCGCCACACCGTTAAACGCATGTTTGTATTCACGTTTTACTTTGTAAGGCTTATCTTTAAGAAGTGCTGCTAAATCATTTTTAAATGTTTTGTGATCTGCCTCTGCTTTCGTTTTAGCTTGTTCATTTGTTAAGCTTTTTCCTTTAGCAGCCGCTTCTAATACAGCTACCTTTTGCGGTTTATTGTTAAAAGAAATGATTACCGATACTGAAGTTTCGCTACTTAAATCCACATTTGTATTTAGAAAAAGTCCGCTTTGTTCACTTGAGGATAGTTTATTTAAGGCTTGTCTTTGTTCAGAAGTTAAATTTGCTAAGATAGATTCCCCATTGGTAATTGAAACAGCATGAACTTTAGATATCGAACTAAGATAAGGGGGTACTAGACTGCTAGAAACTAAACCTATTCCTAACGTAAGGGCGGTTGCTTTTTTAATGATTCTCTTTTTAGTAAATTTCATAGTTTGTTTTCCTACCTCTCGCATTTTTATTGTCATCCTTGCAGCCTCTTCTATTAATCATTCCAATTTCATTCAGAATATTAAATCGATTAAAATAATTTCAGCAATTAAGTTAATAGTAAGAGGTTTACATTTAGAAGTAAATTGGGGTTTTTGGTATGGAATTTTTTGGGTAAATATGATTATTTTGGTTAGCAAAATAACATTTTTGCAATAAATTCAGAAATCATTCCTAATCTTGGAGATAAAACAGGAATAAAGTCACGTATCCATCCTTTTTCATTACCCCAAATCAAAACGCCACCAGTGAGCAAAACTCCCTGGCGGCGTTTGAAGGATTGTTTATTCATCATCAAGAGTGCGTTTCTTTTCCTGCATATAAGAGTGAGCAAACTCTAAGCCTTTTTGAAGTTCACCCTTTTTAACATAATAGTGAAAAAGTTTTTTTTCATAATGCTTTATTAACATATTGTAGCCAATATGATTTAAATGTGGAAGGACCGTTGATTCAATAAATTGATAGTACTTATCCTCTTCTTCATTCAGTTGATAGAGTTGTAATTGAAAGGATATCCATAAAGTTGAGTTAGTCGAATTTGCTAATTTTAGACCTTTGTTGGCTAATTCCATTAAACTTTCTTTACTAAGTAAATTTCCTTTATAGCACGTACTAATATAGCCATCCAGACCTGTTAAATAGTGAGTGGCACTTTCATCCGTTATATTCATTGCCTGTTGGTAAAAGTCCGCTGCTTCTTTATATTTTTTTCTCCTATACAGTTCAAAAGCAAGGTTGTGCAACAGCTTGGATTTACGGCCTATATCTAAAATAATGTCACAAGTACGAATCAATTGTTCATATCGTTCCTTCGTCTCGATAAAATCATGATGTTCCTTCGAATTTAATTGAATAATCATAATCATTTCAGTATCAATGACTCTCTTAATATTTAACGTTTTTTGGAAGTAATCAAGAACTTTTTCCGCATAATAATAGGAAATAATATTCGCCTGTACCGTATGATAAGCGAGAGCCAAATGATAATAATATTCATATTGATTGTATTGACTTTGATCAATCGATATTAAGATTTGTATACAATCGCGATATTTTCCTGTAAGAAAGTAATAGATTCCTTGAACGTGCTTTAGCATATTACGGTCTTGCGGAGAAAAAGAGGTTTCATTTTTTTGCAGGTCCTGAATAATGACCAAGGCTGAATCCAATTTATGCTGCGATAAGTAATATCTCGCTAAAAGTAATTGATAAAACACTTGAAAGTCCTGTAATTCAATGAATATATCATTTTCAATTTCACTTTTTAATCTTTCCGATTCTTTAGTTTCCTGCATGACCAACGCCTCGTGCCAAAGATTTAATTTCTGTCGGAGCATTTCGTAACGTTCCTTCTCATCCTCGAGAGAGATTTTTAATTTCTTCGATACTAGGTACGTAATTTCTTCAGAGTATTCTGTTATTCCTCTCTCTATCTTACTTAAATGCGTAACAGAACAAATGCCACCAACTAGTTGCCCCTGCGTTATTCCCGCTTTTTCACGATAAAACTTAATTATTTTGCCCTCTACCATCCGGCACCTCATGCTGATTTTTATATTTTTTATTATAAGCTTTCTATAAAACTTAAATTTGTATTTACTATGAATATGCCTACATTTCTTATTATAGAGATTACAGATTTTCTTTCAACACTCGCTTTTTAAAGGAACATTTGTTTATTTTGACAAACTTTCCTTGTCTACACACTCAAAGTAAAAAGACTGCAAACCAGCAGCCTTTTCCTTTATCACTTAATAATGAATTTGTATGGAACACAGAAATGATTTTAAACTCTAAAAATTCTCTACTTTTTTCATTAATTGATGTTCGTTCTGCATCCTCAATTTCCTGATATCGAGACGAATTAAGAGTGAAATGGCAAATGCTATAACAAAAATTCCTGAGAAGATAACCAATGTTCCCTGATAGCTGCCTGTCATTTCCCGCACCCAAGCAACAAATATTGGCCCAACGAGACCGGCTGCAGCCCAAGCAGTTAGGATGTAGCCATGAATGGCCCCAAGCTGTTTTGTTCCAAATAAGTCACCGATATAGGCTGGAATAGCGGAAAATCCTCCTCCATAACAGGTCATGATCATATAAACAATGATAGAAAATAATATTCCAACGGTTATATTTGGCAACATAAAAAAGGCAACAATTTGAAATGCAAAAAATAAGGTGTAAACATTTGGTCTTCCGATGTAATCAGATATTGTAGCCCAAACAATTCTTCCTGATCCGTTAAATAACCCCATAATCCCAACCATCGCAGCTGCCCCAGTAGCGGAAATCCCTACCAGCTCCTGAGCCATAGGAGATGCTACCGATAGAATCGCAATTCCACAGGTAACATTAATAAAAAGCATTACCCATAAGGCCCAAAACTGTCTTGTTTTCACAGCCTCATTGGCGGTTAACTGACGAAGATCCTCTTTGATTTTCTTCGTACCTGATTTTTTAGTTATGGCTTCCATGCCCTTAGGGACCCATCCTTCTTTTGGGGGCGCAAGATATTGAGCAGAACAAAATATGATAACAAAGTAGGTCGCTCCTAGAATATAGAAAGTATTGGAAATTCCATATTGTACAATTAATTTATTCATGATTGGACTGCTGATTAAAGAAGCAAAACCAAATCCCATAATGGCAAGGCCCGTTGCAAGACCTCTCCGGTCCGGGAACCACTTTACCAATGTAGAGACAGGTGTAATATAGCCAACCCCTAACCCAATTCCGGCAATCATTCCGTAAAATAAATAGAGTAATAGCAATGATTCTAATTGGATGGCTAAACCTGCACCTGCAATACCAGTTCCAAAAAACAACGCACTTAACGTTCCAGCAGCTCTCGGTCCAAATTTCTCAACAAAGTGACCTAGAAAAGCTGCAGATAAACCTAAAAATAAGATTGCCAAACTAAACGTCAAGGAAATTTGTTTTAATCCCCAACCCATCTGTTGTTGCAGCGGATTTGTAAAAACACTCCAGGCGTATACCGACCCAATCGATATATGAATTCCAACAGCTGAAAGAGCGATTAGCCAACGATTCTTAGTATTCATTCTTCAGTCCCCTTTTCTATTTTAGAATCTTGCTGCAGATCACAAATTGAATTTATTTCTGAGTTATGTTTATTTTTGAAGCAGCTAATTGAGCTCTTTTTCTTGCCTTATCAACAGATTCACCCGTACTTAAAACAACTGCCATCCGGCGGCCAATTTTTGTTTCGGGTTTACCAAAGACCCTTACCTGTGTATTAGGGACAGTCAGGCTGTCTGCAACTCCAGTAATCTCGTACTCTTTGCTTTCTTTCCATGCTTTAATCGTGTGACTTGCACCAGGAGATAACAGCTGAACACCTTGAATCGGATATCCTAAAATGGCTCTGATGTGCAAGGAAAATTCAGACAAATCTTGTGTAGCCATTGTTACCATGCCCGTATCATGAGGTCTTGGTGAAACCTCACTAAAATAGACACCATTTTGAGAAAGAAATAATTCAACGCCAAAAAGTCCATACCCGCCAAGAGCATCCGTGATTTTTTTAGCTATGAACTGCGAATCAGTGATTTGTTCCGCTGTCATGTGATGTGGCTGCCAGGATTCTATGTAGTCACCATCTTTTTGCACATGACCTATTGGAGCACAGTAGGTTGTTCCTGAAGCTGAACGTACTGTTAAAAGGGTGATCTCAGAATCGAAGTGGATAAATTCTTCGACTATGACTCGCGTTTTTTTAGCTCTGCCACCTGAAATAGCTTCATTCCAAGACGTTTCTACATCCTCGATGGAACGACAAACACTTTGCCCTTTTCCAGACGAACTCATAATAGGTTTAATTACACATGGAGTTCCGATTTCTTGAACGGCGATTTTTAATTCTTCCAGTGTGTTGGCAAACTTGTATTTGGCCGTAGGAAGTCCGAGTTCTTCACTTGCCAATCGTCGGATTCCTTCTCGGTCCATTGTCAAATTCACTGCCTTGGCAGTTGGTACAATATTAACACCCTCATTTTCAAGGTCTATTAATGTTTCTGTTGAAATTGCCTCAATTTCAGGAACCACAAAGTCCGGTTTTTCCAACTCTATTACTCTACGAAGCTCTGCTCCATCAAGCATGTCCACTACATAGGAACGATGTGCCACCTGCATTGCCGGAGCATTATCATACCGGTCTACCGCAATTGTCTCCAATCCTAAACGCTGTGCCTCGATGATCGTTTCTTTTCCAAGTTCACCGGAACCGAGTAACAAAACTTTTTTTGCTTGAATACCAAACATTATGTACACATCTCCCTATCGTTTGCTTTTTGATTATCATAACCTACACTTTCACTTAATTCAAGCTGTATTTTTGCGTAAAACACGAACGATTATTATAAAATTTTACCTATTGTTCGTATTCTTTTTTGTAACCGGATTCAACACCAAGGATCCATCTTACAGAAAACGCCGATTAGGAAATTGCTGCGTGCAAAAAAAAATCCCACCTTCCAAATAGAAGGTGAGATTTTTTTGTTTATTTCCAAGAACTTACATATCGTGACCCATAGTAGGCATGTCAGATACAATCGTTGGGTCAACCATTCCAGCGATCATGGCGATGTGTGCTAAGATTAGAAACATACCAACAAAGAACGCATGGACTTTTAATTTTTCTTCCTGTGATTTGTTTTTATAAATGATATTTAAATCCAAAAGTGCCATTCCTAGCAATGGGACAATTCCTAGTAAATAAAACCCTACAGCGACTACATCAATCCATCCATGCCATTCCCCTTTAGATGTGATCGGAATAACAGCATTAAGTAGCAAGTAAATGAAAATACCAGTAAAATAAAATCCTACAAAAATAGATGTAATTTTGTTAACTAATCTTAATTTACCATTTAGATTTCTCGTAAACAAAATGGACAATTCTGTTACAGCAATTGTTTCAGCACAGATAACCGGAATCGCCATAAAAATAATCAGATTCCATGGTTGATTATCAGCTAGTAGGCCCATATAATGCGTCATGTTCATGTGGAAATATCCTCCTAAAATCGTCTATATTTTGTTTCGATACAGATAGATTGTAGGTTTAAGATATAAAGATAAGATGAAGAATCTGTGACAAAAGCATGACATATACCCAGCTACCTTATTGCACCTATCGATTACCGAATAACTTTTAATGACCCTACAAAAAAAGAGAGCTGGGTAATCCCCCTGCTCTCTTTCTACACCATCAAAATTAATTCGTAACGCCTTCGCGTTTGCGCTTTTTCTCCATTTGCTTTTCGTGCGCGCGGGAGTGGGCACGGTGGCGATCTTCTTCCACTTCATCAGACATTTGAACACCCATAGGTACTGTAGTAGCCGCTATTTCTTTGAGCCCTTGCTGGTCTTTCTCAAAAACAAATGATGCTCTTGTTGATATATCTGCTCCCTGCTCGGTTACAAATGGGACAACACGGTAATCTGCACGCCATTGTTCAGGAGTGACCTGACAACGAACATAACCACGGTAATTATTAAAGAATTTAATGTGCGGGTTATCCGCTAAAGATTTTGCCGTGTCTGCACGCCAATCTGACCCGTTTCCACCTGAAGTAATCGATGTTCCAACAAACTCTGCTCCAAAAATCGGGGCCTCTGGATTGTTGTAATCAGTCGTAAGGTTAGAAGCCCAGCTTGCATGCACATCACCAGTAAGAACGATAACGTTGTTGATGTTACTGCCAGCAACAAAATCAGTAATACGCTGACGCGCGGCAGGATATCCATCCCAGGAATCCATACTGAATTTTGGCGCTGTAATGCTTCCAGATTTCCGTTGCGCAAAAAATATCTGCTGGGCAAGGACATTCCAATGAGATTTTGAGCTACCTAGATTGCCAAACAACCATTTTTCTTGTTCTGTTCCCAGAAGAGTACGCTTTGGATCCAAGGATTCAGGTGTATGAGCTTTCGATCCATCACCATTCGCCTGGTCATCACGGTACTGACGTGTATCAAGAACATAGAAGTTCGCCAAATCACCATATGTAAAATCCCGGTATAATTGCATACCGCCATCGTGTGGCAATGACGACCTGCGGAGCGGCATATGTTCGTAATAAGCCTGGTACGCAGCAGCACGACGCTTGATAAAAGCCTCAACAGACTGGCCTTTTTCTGGAATGACATTTGCGTAGTTGTTTTCCACTTCATGATCATCCCATGTAACCACCCATGGAAATGAAGCGTGTGCAGCCTTGAGGTGTTCATCAGAACGATATTGGGCATGGCGAGTGCGGTAATCTTCAATTGTGATAATTTCATCGCCTTTGTGGGCGCGGACATTGCCCGTTGGTGAAAGATACTCGTTCGTACCGTATTCATATATGTAATCGCCAAGGTGGAACACAAGATCAAGATCTTCTTTTGCTAAATGCTTGTACGCAGTAAAATAGCCGTGTTCATACTGTTGACAGGAAGCGAATGCGAATGTCATGCTTGCTACGCTGGCACCTGCTGATGGAAGGGTTTTTGTTTTTCCAACAGGGCTTAGTTCATTTCCGGTCTTGAAACGGTAAAAATAAACCGTATTCGCCTTCAGACCGCTCACTTCTACATGTACAGAATGTGCCAGATTGGGCGAAGCATGTTCCGTTCCTCGTTTGATGATGTTACGGAAGTTTTCGTCTGTTGCAACCTCCCAATTAACAGGAACGACATGAGATGGCATTCCTCCACCATTTAATGGGTCGGGAGCCAGTCTTGTCCATAATACGACACTGTCTGATAGCGGATCGCCGGAAGCTACACCAAGAGAAAAAGGATATTCGCTGAAATTCGGAGCCGCATCTACTTTAAATCCTCCCAAAGATTGAGCAATGGTTAACCCAAGGGACAGCCCTGCGATCTTGCCGGCGCCATGAAGAAAGCTGCGGCGGTCAAAGTTCTTTTTCAAATTTTGTTCGTTAAACTTCCTAATCATTTCGTCCAAATTTGTCATGATATTTCCCCTCTCAGATTACATATTTTTACCACGGCTTTGATTATAACTAGGATTTATTAAAAAATTATGAAGATTGTAAATAGAAAAATAGTATGGTGTTACATAGATGGTTCATTTATAACAGGCCTTTCAATTTAGAGAGGGATAAAAATTGCAATAATAGTTCATATTATTACCAATCAACAGCAAATTCTATCGATTTTGAATAGGCTTTTTCTCCTCTTTTTTTTTATTTTAATTTCATAAAAAACTTACAAACTATTCTTCCATTAAACTGTGCTTGTCACTTACCTGCTTTCTTAGGTTCTTCTTGTACATATAAAAATCCCACCTTCCATTCAGAAAGTGAGATTTATATTAATGCTCGATTTTATCATTGGGCCTAACAAATCCTCCTCCATAAACACGTCATGATTAGGTACATGGCTGGCAATGGGTAATAGATGAGGCAATGGTCATGTTAATGAGCGTATAAATCGATTACAGACTTTACTTTTACAGCACTTAATTTAAATCCTGGCATTTTGCATATCGGATCCAGTTCATTTGAAACTAATAGATTCACATTTTGCGAGTCTGCCCAATGAAAAGGAACAAAAACCGTATCCTGACGGATAGCTTCTGACCATATACTCCTGACAACAATACTGCCTCTTTTGGATTCAATCTTTACTAATGAACGATCTTCAATCCCAAATTTTTTGGCAGTTGCCGGATGAATTTCTACAAATGATTCTACATCTCTAGCGGCCAAAGCAGGACTTTTTCTTGTTTGTACTCCTGTTAAATAGTGTGACATCACTCTTCCTGTTGTTAAATAGAGGGGATACTCCTCACTCACCTGTTCCTTAGCCGGGTCTGGACGGTTTGAGACTGCCACCATCTCGGCCCTGCCATCAGGATGGGAAAACGAAGTTTCAAATAAACGTTTTGTGCCTTCATGCTCTAGGTCAGGGCACGGCCAAAGGATGCCGCTTTCCTTCCGCAGACGATGATAGGTGATGCCATAATAATCCGCTTTTCCACCACGGCTCGCCACCCGTAATTCATTAAAGATTTCTTCCGCAGAAGAAAAGTTAAAGTATTCTCCTTTTCCAAGAACACGAGCTACCTCGCAGATAATTTGCCAATCATGTTTCACTTCTCCTGGACAAGGATAACTCGCTTCCCTCAATGTTACTCTTCCTTCTAAATTCGTCATGGTTCCTTCATCCTCTAAATAAGAGGAAGCCGGTAAAATGACGTCTGCTAATCTCGCAGTCTCTGACACAAATAAATCTACAGCTACGAAGAACTTTAACTTTTTTAATGCCTTTTTAACAAATTGTGCGTTTGGATTGGACACAACCGGATTCGAGCACATTAAAAACATACCCGCAATCTCACCGTTATCGATTTTTTCCATCATTTCAAACGCAGAAACACCTTTTCTAGGTATATCGTCTTTTTCCACGCCCCAAACACTTGCAATATATGCACGGTGTTCCTCATTTTCAATCGACCGATATCCTGGCAGTTGGTCTGCTTTTTGTCCATGTTCCCTAGCACCCTGACCATTTCCCTGTCCTGTAATCGCTCCAAAACCACAATTCTGCTTGCCGATTTTGCCTGTTGAAAGTAGAATATTCAGGAAATTACGTACAGCTATAGAGCCATCAGTATGCTGTTCCACCCCTCTAGCAGTAAAAATCATTCCCGTTTCCTCTTTTCCAAACTTACGAGCTACTTTTTGAATTTGCTCTTTTGGAACACCTGTTATTTCCTCAATTTCTTGTAAATCCGTAGATAATAGATGTTGTTGGACTTCCTCAAAATTTTTGACCCGTTCATTTATAAATGCATGATCAACATAGTTTTCCTCAATAATCACCTTTAACAGTCCGTTTGCTAAAGCTGCGTCTGTTCCAGGTTTGATTTTTAAATGTACGTCAGCCATTTTTGTTGTTGCTGTTTCGCGTGGATCAATCGCAATAATATAGGCACCGTTTTCTTTTGCTTTCTCAAAATAGGGCATGATCGTTGGCTGACATTCAGCGATATTCGTACCCGCAAGAATGATACAGCGAGTAAATGGAATTTCGTGCAGAGTATTTGTAAATCCTCTGTCGATCCCAAACGTTTGACTGGCTGCTGATGCCGCTGCTGACATGCACAATCTGCCATTATAATCAATAAATCTCGTTTTCAAGGCAACCCGAGCAAATTTTCCAAGTAAATAGGCTTCCTCATTTGTGATGGAGGCACTCCCATAAACAGCTAAGGAATTCAGCCCTTCTTCCTCCTGAATTCTAGTAAAGTTATTCTTAATATGTTTCAATGCCTCTTCCCAGCTAACGGTGACAAATTCTCCATTTCTTTTAAGTAATGGATATTTCAACCGCTCATGATGAAAGCTATGTTGATGGGCATTCATCCCCTTCATACACAATCGACCCTCCGATGTAGGGTTGTTTCTTCCAATGGTTACATATTTTTTTCTAGTAACAACGGACTGTTCTAGCAGCTGCATCTTACATTGCATACTGCAAAATGGACATTGTGTATCATATTTTTTTTCGGTCCCCACTTCCTGCTGCTTTGTGCGGAAATACTTCAATAACAATTCAGTCACTCGTCACTCCCCCTATTTGGCATGTTTCTATAAATTGGTTAATAGAGGCTTCTCTCTACTAATTTCTTGCGTAAAGTAATCTCCTCTTCCAAATGCTGGAGCAGCTGGTGGCGAAGTTCTTCATCAAATAATACTTCCCTTACATGAACCAATCCGACTCTTTCTACCCATTCCCATGTACGCTCCAAATAATTAGCTGTCTCACGATAATATTGAACAAAACCACTGATTAGTTCCAGCGCTTCCTCAGTGGTTGCAGCAACACATAATAACTCACCAGCACGAACATGGCGCCCACCGCTTCCGCCGATATAAATTTCCCATCCACGTTCAACCCTAATTACGCCAACATCTTTTGTGGTCGAGCCTGCTTCGTTATGCAAACAAGAGGATATTCCCATTTTGACCCGATAAGGGGTAGTGAAAAATTCTAATTGCTTTTCGAGGCTTACTGCCAGTTCAATAGATGGTTTTTTATCGCATGAACAAATATGTTCTCCTATACATGTTTTAATGTTTTGGACACCATTAACCTGCGGTGAACTTAAGCGCATGTTTAATTCCGACCATACATCTGACAAATCTTCTTTTTTAACACCAAGTAAAAGAATTCTTTGGTCACTCGTGATCGCGACATCATTTATATGATATTTCTCAGCAACTTGAGCAATTTTTCTTAATTGCTCTGGATTTGTGATACCACCATACATTTGTGGGATAAGGGTATAGGTCCCATCGGATTGGAATACTGCATTCCTATTTTCGTTTATAAAAAGAGCTCGTTGTTTACTCTCATATTCAGGATTAATCATTCCTAAATAATAGTTAATCGCGGGGCGGCAAATCGAACAGCCTTCGTTATTTTTCCAATCTAAGACTTCCATGACTTCCTGTATAGTTGATAACCCTTGTCTCTGCATCTCCTGAACCAATTCATCATCATTTAAAGTTGTACATGAACAGAGTCCTGTCTTTTCATCTATGACTTCTTCAACATCGTTATTCTGTAGATAGGACAACAGGTCGGCCACGAGTGGTTTACATCCGCCGCAAGAGCTTGAAGCTTTCGTACATTTTTTAATTTCTTCAACAGTATTTAACCCTTCTCGTTGAATCGCCTCCAGAATAGTTCCTTTCGTCACACTATTACAATTGCAAATGATCTTACTGACAGGAAAAGATGCAATAGAAAATCCACCGTCCTTCACCTGTGGAAAAAGTGAAACCTTTTCTACATCCGACACATCTTGATGTTTGAGAATCATGTCCAGCAGCTTGGTTCGTTCCTTTGTTTCACCGTACAATACCGCACCAATAATCTTATGATCTTGAAAAACTACTTTTTTATAAATTCTCTCAACCTCATCATAGATCTTTATCGATTGGGTTGAAGAATCCTTATCATGGATCATTCCAACTGAAAACAGGTCTACACCTGAAATTTTCAGTTGGGTAGATAGAACACTTCCTTGGTAGCCAAGGCCTTCGTTGCCACATATCCGTTGTGCTAATGCTTTCCCTTGTTCATAAAGAGGCTGTACCAACCCATAAATCATCCCTCGATGCTCGACACATTCTCCTACTGCGTAAATGTTCGGCACACTCGTCTCCATATAATCATTAACTAGAATCGCTCGGTTGGTTTCAATTCCGGATTTCTTTGCGAGTTGAACATTCGGCCTGACACCTGCAGCCATCACAACCAGATCAGCATCCACTTCTGTCCCATCTTTAAAGCGGAGACCATTTGCTTTAGTACCGCCAATTATTTCCTTCGTTTCTTTTTCTAATAGGAACTTCATTCCTTGACGTTCTAATTCTTTTTGAAGCATTGTTGCAGCTGTTTCATCTAACTGTCTCTCCATTAAATATGGGCCAATATGAACGACATTCACTGTCATCCCGAGATTAAGAAGTCCCTTTGCTGCTTCTAATCCCAGCACACCTCCACCAATCACCACTGTATTTTTACTTTTTTTAGAGATCTCCATTATTTTCTGACAATCTTCTATTGTTCTGAACGTAACGACTCCCTGTTTATCGGCACCTGGAATCGGAAGCGAAAACGGGAGGGAACCAGTAGCGATAATCAATTGATCATAAGAGACGATTCGGTGTTGATCTGTTTTGACAACCTGTGAATGCTTATCAATTTGGACTACTGTTTCTCCAGTGTATAAATGAATATGATGTCGCTCATACCATTCACGGTCATGCAGCGTAATATCTCCAAAAGAAGTGCCACCCTGTAAAATGGAGGATAAAAGAATTCGATTATAATTTACATGGGGTTCACTTCCAAAAATAGTAATCTCAAATCCTGATGGATCCAGCTTTAAAATTTCCTCTATACAGCGGACACCCGCCATTCCATTTCCCACTAATACCAGCTTTTTTTTACCCATTTTAAACCTCCAGCTGTTATTTCATCTCACATTAAACTTAATGCCATCAATTATTACATAAAGTCAAAATAAAAAAATGAAACACGTTATATTTCCTAACATACTAGTTTTTTGTTAGCTAAAAGAGTAAAGAATCACTGGTGAGTTTTGTTTTATTTGATTAAGCGATAAACCCTGTAATTATACCGATTTTGCATGGCAGAAAAAAATACATGTGTAAGCTTTCTTAACAACAATTGAGACAAAACCTAAGTGTCGAATTATTCTTAAAACTATAAAAATTAGGAGGTATGGAAAATGAAAAAAAATATCGGATTGGTTTCATTCGTCATTTTACTAGCTAAAGTCCTATTTTCAAAAGGAACAAAAAATATCGGGTGGTAACTCCTGATAGAAAAAAACAAGATTATTTGAGAGGAGTAGATAAGATGAAATTAGCAGATTTAAAAAAGGCGGGCCATGCTCCATCATTAGTTGCCTCATTTCTATACTTTGATATCAGTTTCATGATTTGGGTTATGTTGGGGGCATTAGGGGTTTATATCACAAACGATTTCAATCTTTCTCCTTCTGAGAGAGGCGTAATTGTAGCGGTTCCCATCTTAAGCGGTTCTTTTTTTCGACTGATTCTTGGTTTCTTAACAGATCGAATTGGTCCTAAAAAAACAGCGATCAGTGGGATGACGGTTACAATGATTCCACTAATATGGGGATGGTTATACGGTCAAAGTGTTACAGAACTTTTCCTAATTGGAATTCTTCTTGGAGTAGCAGGGGCAAGCTTTGCGGCAGCCATTCCGATGGCGAGCCGGTGGTACCCGCCGCATTTACAGGGATTGGCCATGGGCATTGCAGGTGCGGGGAACAGCGGTACGCTATTGGCTACTTTATTCGGACCACGTTTGGCCGAAAATATTGGCTGGCATAATGTAATGGGACTTGCCCTTATTCCTCTTCTCGTTGTTATGGTTTTATATGTGGTAATGGCTAAAGATGCCCCCTCCCAACCGAAAGCAAAACCGATTAAAGAATACTTTCAGGTTTTTAAACAAAAAGACACCTTATATTTCTGCCTGCTTTATAGTGTTACCTTTGGCGGCTTTGTCGGACTATCCAGCTTTTTAAGCATCTTTTTTGTAGACCAATATGAATTAACAAAGGTACGTGCTGGGGATTTCGTTACCTTATGTGTCGCAGCAGGAAGTTTTTTCCGACCAGTTGGGGGATTCATCGCAGATAAAATCGGCGGAGTACGCTTGTTAACCTTCTTATTTATTGGAGTCGGAATCACCATGTTCAGTATAAGCCTGCTTCCTGCCCTGCCGTTTGCTATTACTGTATTGTTTATTGGGATGCTTTGTTTTGGAATGGGAAATGGCGCGGTTTTCCAATTAGTTCCTCAGCGATTTCAAGAGGAAATTGGTGTAATAACAGGTATTGTCGGAGCTGCTGGCGGGGTGGGCGGATTCTTTGTACCCACTATACTCGGGTCACTTAAACAATTGACAGGAACGTATGCTACCGGATTTTACATTTTGGCTGGGGTTGGATTATGTGCTCTTTTCGTTTTAGTCATCGCTCAAATCTCCTGGAGGAAAACTATGGGGGCAAATCGTGCATCTATTTAATGTCTGAGTACCTTTATTACTTTTAAACCATAAACACAAGAATAAAGGAAATTAGTGACCAAAAAAATTACTCCTAGGTAGCAATGAGCACCAATCTCATTTTCTACCTAAGAGTTTTATTTTTATTTTTATTATTTAGCTGAAACAGTAAAAAGCTTTTCTAAATTACGGACAACTTCAGCTTTTTCGGCTTCAACAACTTCTAAATGTTGTGGTTTATTAAACAATTCACTAATTTGCTCAGGGTATGTCTGTTCGATATTACAACGTTCAATGGATTCATTAAATTTTGCCGGATGAGCAGTTGCAAGTGTGACACAAATCTCACTAGGGTTATTACAACTTTCAAATGCAGCAACCCCACAAGCAGTATGTGGATCTAATAAATAATTCGTTTCTGCATAGTACTTGCTTATGGTTTGCAAGCAATCTTCCCCTTCAACTCCATAGGCGGCAAAATCCACTTTCACCTGTTGGAGCAGTTCCTCGTTCACAACAATTTTTCCTTCTGTTTTGAACTTCTCCATTAAGATTGACACGGCGCTTGGATTTTCTCCTAGCAAGTAGTACAGATAGCGCTCAAAATTGCTAGCTACTTGGATATCCATCGAAGGGCTAAATGTACTGCGGAATTCACCAGGCTTGTACACTCCATCATGGATAAAACCTTCTAAAATATTATTCTCGTTGGTCGCAACGATAAGTTTACCAATCGGTAGACCCATTTTCTTTGCAAGATAACCTGCAAAGATATCTCCAAAATTACCAGTTGGCACGCTAAAGTTTATTTTCTTTAAATCGGTCTCTTTTTTCACTTGGAAATACGCATAGAAATAATAAACTGTTTGCGCCATAATACGAACAAAGTTAATAGAATTTATCGCTCGCATGTGGTATTTGTTTTTAAATTCCACATCTGCGAACAATTCCTTGATGATTCTTTGACCATCATCAAACGTTCCTTTTATTGCTAGATTCAAAACACTTTTGTCATTAACAGTCGTCATCTGTAATTCTTGTACCTTACTTACTTTGCCATGGGGGTGCAAAATACAAATGCGGATGCCTTCTTTTCCTCTTACACCCTCAATGGCTGAGGCACCGGTATCTCCTGATGTAGCACCGAGAATATGAATCGACTCACCTGTCTTCTTTGATACATATGAATATAAATTTCCTAAGAATTGCAGAGCAATATCTTTAAAAGCAAAGGTCGGACCGTGGAACAATTCTAGAACATACATGTTATTCTTCAACTTTTGAACAGGTGTTACCTTTTGGTGGCGGAAGGTTGCATAGCTTTTCTCGATTAGAGCCTTTAACTCATTGTCTGGGATTTCACCATCAACATAATAGGAAAATACTTCGTATGCTAATTCTTGATACGTAAGCTTGGACATTTCTTCTAACTTTTCTGCAGGAATCTGCGGGATTTTCTCCGGTACTAATAGTCCTCCGTCATTTGCCAATCCCATTAAGACTGTATCAATAAAACCAATTTCACTTACATTTCCGCGTGTACTAACAAAGTTCATAGTTGCCTCCAGTATGTCTTAAAAGTTTTATTACCTAAGTTGTAAGACAAGATTATTTTTGTTTATTTTAATACACAATAGAGTGAATAGTCTATAAATTGTTTGAAAAGCACTTTTGTTTCAAATTACCTAAATATCCCCTAAAAAAGAGAAATTTTTAAGTTAATCCTTGATTTTATCATTGTGTTATCTTACCTGCGCAACTTCCTCACCTTGATAAATCCGGAATGCTGGTACGATCGTATCGGAAACAATTTCTTTTCCTTTTTCACGAATGAAGTCTAATTTATAATAGGCATCAAATCTTTGGCTGATTTCTGTTTTCACCAATTCTGGCGGTGTGACGACGATGAATTGGAATTTCAGTTTTTCAGCAACGGCGAAGATTGGGTCAAGGACATGTGCCGATGCAGCCTGTCCGAACGGATTATCACAGACTAAAGGAACCCAGCTTTGATCGGTTTCACTTTTAACGGATAGCAACATCATCATCATCACCATTCGTGCCGATAACTTTTGTCCTCCACTGCCATCCGATTTTGTCTTAGAACCTTGATTAATCGTCTGCCAGGTTGAATAATGCTCTCTTTGCGGTTTCCCGTACATAAAGGCATTATCCGTTCTCATATTATAAACAAGCAGTTCAGGGTATCGATTTCTAAGTGACACAAATAAGATTTGTTCATCACTAATCAACTGTTTGACTTCTTCATCTAACGCTCGATTATGGTCATCAATTAAATCAAATTGTTTGGTTATTTTGTTTATAGCAGCTACAAAATGCTGCTTTAACAGTGGTTCAATATCTTCAGGCTTTTTAGGTAAAATATCTTCCTTTAACTGAACAAGTGGAAACGATCCACGTTCATTTTTCAGTTTCATTTTTGCAACCATGGAACGAATGGCTTCTGAAATGCTCATTACCTTCATGCTTGCACGACTAGCCCAGAAGGTTTGCGCCTTTTCTGCCCTTTCCTTATCGCGTTCCAATTGTTCCAGTCCACTTTGTGAAAAACGCTTCATATTTTTAACAATGCTTTGAATATGTGAATAATGCCTTGTATCCATATGGTCAAGGGTTGTTAATACTTCATTTTTGAAAACAATCTCCCAATCTTTGCCTTCAATTGTAAGCTTTAAGTTACGCAATGATTGATCAATTTTCGCATGCTTTTCTTGGCCTTCTTCTTGGATCGCTTGATGTTCTTCACACCAGGATAAGATACATGCTTTCCCCTGACTCTTAATCTTTTCTACATCATCATTCGTAAATACTCCCGCTTCTTCCTTTAGGATGACGGATAGTGTTAACAAATCTCCTTCATAGCCAGTAATATTATTTTCAGTTTCTTTTTTGCGTTTCTCAGCCTGTTTTACTTCCTCTTTCGCTAACTTCGTTTGGTCTTTAATTTCTACTTCTTTTACCACTAAGTCAAGATCTGCCCATTCTTCAGGCTGTTTTTCATGCTTCTCGACTTTCTTTCCAGACTTTTCACGTTGTTCTGTGGCGTGTTTCAAGGACGTTTCCGCTACGGTTACAGCCGTTCCTTGTTCCCGCTCGTCTTTTTCCGCTGCCTTTGCTTCCTTCTGTGCACTCTGCAGCATGTTTTCTAAAATACTGATTGGTTCAGATGGTTCCGGAACATCTTTCCAATCCTCGTTTTGAGTAGTTAGTTTTTTCTCTAATTTCTTTTGCTGCTTTTGCTCGGTTTCTTTTTTCGCTTGAAGAACAAGTAGTTCTCTAGCTTGTTCTTCTTTTGATTTTTGAAGCTGTTTTAACTCGTCGATATGCCCATTTATCTCTTGTAGTAAATGCAGTGAAAGATGAGGAATCTCTTCACTTTGGTCCGCTTTTTGTTCAGGAGGAAAAACGGCTTCTTCAATAAAGAAGGATAACTCCTTAATATTTTGTTCCGTTGTAAGCTTCCATTCTAAATAGGTTTGATTCCATTGGTTTTGCAGATCAACAATATTTTGATGCTCTTTTGCTATTTCTTGCTGCTGGATAATCAAGGCTTCCTTTTGTTTCTCTTTCTCTAGTTTGACCCGTTTATTTTCTTGGTGAAGCGTTTTTTCTTGGTCAAAAGCCTCTAATGTTTCTACATCTTTTGTCAGCTTTTCTATCCTGGCTTTTGTTTTTTCCAGTTGTTCTTTTAACTCAAGTTGTATTTCTTTTTCTTTCTCTTCTTGTATTTTGATATCCTGTAATTTCGACTCGAGGGAAACAAGAGCGTTTTGCTCCTTCGTGATAGATTTTTCGATATCACTAGAAAGCTCACCTGATAAAAATCGATCGATCTCTTTTAATATACGACGTAACGATATTTCTGTTTTTTCAATTTCAAGGAGAGCATCTTTCTTTTCCTCTATTTGCTTAGCAATCTTTATTTTCCAATTCGTAAATTGGTTTTTATCCGATAAAAGCTCTTTTTCCGTTCCGTTAATGATTACAAAAGATGCCTGATGATGTTCATGGTTCATTTCCTCACGCAAGAAAATTGGAACAGGGCTTTTAAACATTCTTCCGGAAAGAACCTGCTGGTTAATTTTTTGCCATTGCTGGCCGCTTACGACCAAACCATATGGAAGGAGCGGATAGGTGATGAGGGTATTCGCTAATTCCTCTGGACGCAATGATTGAAGAAATTGAGTTCCATAAAACACATCAATTCCAGTCTTCTCATCAATCCATTCCTTCAATTCTTTCACATCATTATTTGCCACCCAGAAAGGCTCATCGTTTAAGGAATGGTCAAGTTGTGTTTCCCAAAGTTCTTTTTTCATCTGTTCGGCCTGTTGGCGGTTTTGATTCAGGATTTCTTCTATTTGTAAGCTATACTTTGATAACAGTGAGTGAGTAAACGGGGATGCGACGTCATCTAACACCCCAAGAAGCCTATCTAATAGTTTTGCTTCTTTTTGCTTTTGCACTTCATTTGCTTGGGATAATTCTTCACATTTTTCTTCCGAAAACTGAATCGATTGGACAAGTGTTCCATGTGAGGTGGCTAACTTGTTTTGCTTTTCACTAGATTCTTTATCTTTCGCTTGCAACTCTACTAATCTTGCTTTTTTCTCGTCAATTTGTTTCATGAAACTTTCGGTCAAGCCTTTTAAGTCATAGCTTAAGCGATCGCCGAATAATTGGATGAGTGCCGCTTCCTTAGACTCAAAGTTATGCATTTGCGTGTAAAGAAAATCAATTTCAGTACTTAGCTGAGCAATGTCTTTTGTCTTTTGTTTATCCTGTTGTGCGTAATCCGTCCCTTTTTTCTTTAAAAACTTTTGATATCCCAAATACTGTTTAACACCGTCTTGTATCGCTAGATAGGATTGCTCCCATTGCTTTTTAGCTTCTTCTTTGATTTCGGCCATTCTTTGATTCACTTGCTCTAAGCCGCTATTTTGTTCCAATGTTGCTATTTGCTGTGACAAAGAGCGAATACTTTGTTCGTTTTCGCTCCACTCCTTTAATAAAGCTTGAAAGACTAGTTGTTCTTTTCGTTCCAGTTTCGCTTTAACAATTTCTTGTAATGAAGCATGTTTAGCTCTTTCTTCGACTAATTTCTTATCCCAATCCATGACCTCTCGGTGAGCTTTTGCAAACTCTAAATTATCTTTTTGATAGCGAAGTTCTGCTTGCCTTATGATTAATTTCTCCATGTCTTTTTCTAAAGTAAGCAAACTTTCCTCTTCCGATTTCTTCAAATGCTGCAGCGCACCAAGCAGTTGTCTTCCTGTCTGTATACTTGCATGAACAATTTCTTTATGTTCTACCCCTTTTGCTAAGTGCTCTTCAAATGGGACAATATCTTCTAAAAATTCTTTATGGGCTTGCTCTCTTTTTAAGAGAACTGGCAGGTCCTTTGCAATACTTGCCTGACTCTTAAAAATCTCTACAAGATCGTTTTTTTGATGTTCGGTTCGATGTAACACTTGACTCACGGTAGGAATGATTCGTTTTTGGAATAAGGAATGGTCATCCTCTGCACCCTCGAAGTATTTTCCAACGCCGCCTTCGTCTTTGTTGATATCCTTCATGATATCCCAGTCTTTACGGTTAATTCCGTATGTATCTAATATGCGATAGTGCTTCTTCGTATCGCGGTAAACGTCATATCCGTTCCATTTTAAATAATCCTTCAAGCTTTCGGTATCAGCAACCTCATCATTTTCAAAAAGTGGAATATGCTCAAGTGCTGCCTCTTCTTTCCGCTCAAATTCTCTGGTGTAAAAGGTAATATTAGGGAGGATCTTTGCTTCCTGCTCCAATGTTTTATTTTCATTACCAGTTTCTTCACTCATGGAGATTCGTTGTTCAGCAGAGAACATTCCACCTGTAATCAGATGCCGGCGATCGGCCCCGTCTAATTCCCATTGAATGAGCACATGAAAGGTATAGGGAATAAATTGCTCTTTATTATTAAAAAAGAATTGCTGATAATATCGATTGTTTTGCTTTCCCCACGAAGTTCCAGGTTTTAGGATTTGGAAGATGGTTTGGAGGAACACACCTTTCCCTCCGCCATTCATCATCGCAATGAGCCCATTTGTTGATGTCTCATCATTATGGAAATTAAACGTGGTATCTTTATATTGCTTTTGCATGCCATCATACTTCAGGTTGACAATTCTAATTCGATGGATTTTCGGCATGCTCATCCTCCTCTGTCGTCATTAACTTTTTAAAAAGTTCATAACGGTCATAATCGTGATACAAGTATTCAATTCGCTCAAATAACTCAGTCTTAGGAATAACCCTAGCGATATCGTCTCGGTCTAGAATGACGATCAGCCCCTCTGTCTCTAATAAGCGCATTGCACCGGCAATTAAACCGATTCTAGTTCGTCGATTTCCTTTTTTTAACCCAAAATCGTCTGTGTCGACCTCCATGTATTTCCATGTAGTCACAACTTCCTTCATATCAATTCGTTCTTCTTCCCCGAAGGTTGGTTGAGTTTTTAGAATGCTCTCCCACTTAATCATAAGGTCGTTGACTTGACGTTCTAATGCGTAAAAGCTTATCCCTTCCCGCTTCGTGCGGATTTTTGCCGCCTGGCTGCGATCAATGGCTGCTAAAAATGACATAATAACAACGCTAATAAGGTGAAAGTGTTTTTTGGTTTCCACTTGTTTATGCTTTTCTTTCAAATGGGTAAAATTCGTGGCAAAGACCGAACCAGTAGGCTGAACCACTAAATGAATACGTTTAGGTGCTTCAATGATATATGTACCGGATTCGTCTGCTAATAAAAGCACTGTCTGTCTTACTTCCGGTTCAAAATAGGTCTGGAAGTGTTCACTATTTTCGTCAATTACTTTATCTTTTAATAGAGTAAAATAGACAGCTGACGCTCTTTTGATGGTTTCTGCATTCATCAATTTTTCTCCTCTATACATATTTTAAAAGGGGTGATTTTCATTCGATACCACTGGAAAGGCTCCGCTCGATGATCAAACATGGTATAGATTTTCAAACCCTCAAACATTTCAAATTGTGGATATTCCTTCATCAGTTTAGAAAGAAGAATTTCCCTTTCATCGCTTAAGGTTTCTTCCTTCCGATGCAGCACTTGAACCTTTAACGGCTTTTTATCGAACATCATCCACAAATCAATCGTTTCCGATTCTTCAAACCATAAATCCTGTACTTCTAATGGAAGCGATTTTATATCCGTTAACGAAAACTCTCCGTTTGTTTGTAAAAATTGAAAAACATAACTCCATGCCTTAATAACAGAATCCCAATTGGTCACTCGGAGAGTAGTTATACTTTCTTCACCCTCATCTTCAACTAATGTCTCGGATATTTGTTTTTCATCGAATTCTTGCTCGCCCCAAATCCAATCGAGCGGCAAAATAAATTCATTCTTCGGTGAAAAAAGAGGTGAAAGGACTTTTTCTATGACCGTAAAGCTTTGAACGCCTTCTTTCATGAACCAATTTTCATAGTAATGCTCTCGAAATGAAACCAAACTGTTTTCCCAAAACAAAGATGGGTTCTCTGCTTTTAATTTCATCTCAAAGGAAATATTTTGAATGACTAACTTCGCAAAACGATCATGTAATTGCCTAGTATGGCCAATCTTTTCTTGGAGAAGAATCAATTCTTTCTGGATAGGATCATCTTCTTCATTCCTGCGTTTCGTTTTATCAATCATACTAGTAATGGTCCGGAAGTGATTTTTTTCTTCTTCAAATTGCTTTTCAATTTCAACACGATTGTCTGCCCGTTGCCATTCTTCTTCAATCAATAAAATTTTGGGATTGTTGATCATTTCCTTTTGAAAAGAGAATTCATTTGCCATTAGGCGGTTTACTCGTGAAATGAGGTGATCGAGGTTTCGCGTAGCTTTTCTAAAATTACCGTTCTTAATCAACTGCATACTATAGAGTTGTTCAATGGTGATGGAGAATTCCTCAGCCATCTCTCTGCTCATAAAAATCATTTCCTGAGCGATATCAGTAAGTTTATAAATAATCGATCCGCCGATTTCTAAATTCGTATATAATTCATCCATGGTCACATATCGAAATGTTTGCGTTTCCCAGGATTGTCTGATTTCATCGTAATATAAGGCTTCAAACGGTCTACTAAACTCTTCTTTTCCCTGATACAAGAGCCCGCTTGTAATCCGTTCAATCTGCTTCTCGTCCGCTAAAAGCTTCATCTGTTTAATAGTATCTTCAACCATGTATTTGATATCTGATTTACGACGATGATCATCATCATTTAATTCTCGATAAAAGATGGTGAGCAGCACCTGCATGAGAATGGTTTGGATATGAGGTTTCAACTCACCTACTTCCATTCCTCTCCCAAGTTCAAACAGTGGATTTAATCGTTGCATTCGCTGTGCGAATCCTTCCCATGATTCGTTCACTGCCATCTCCTCCATGTTTCAATTGTTAACACTTCTTGTGGAATCCGTTTATTTTCCTGCCATAATTGCATTAGTAGGTTTTGCTCTCCTTCGGTAAACCATTGAAAAAAGGCATCACGGTATTTGAAGTTTTGTGTTTGCCCTAGTTTTTGGTCATTCCTTTGTTCTAGACATTCAAGCATTTTACGATAGATTTTCAAGGCAGGCTGAATACAGCAATCCGGGTATTTTTCAATTAGTCGAACGATAATACCGTATCCCTCCGTATCAAGATCCCCCGCATAATAAAAAAGATAGTTGTTGGGTGGAAACATTTTAAAGAAAAAGGAAAAGCTCCGTTCGATTTTCTTCCCTTCACCATAGATTATCAGTTCAGGTTCATAATCAAGAAGATTTGCTTCCAATAACTTAATAGAAGTATGAAAGAAAGATAGATTCTCAACAATCAGTACCCGCTGAATATCTTTTATTTCTTTCCCTTGTTTCATCCAAAATACAAATGGTTCTCCATAATTCAGCATTTTTAGCTTGTCTTCAGATACTCCAATTCTAGTTAAAAAACCTTTTCCCTCAGGAAAGCTTTCATCGTCTAGTAAGAATTTTTCATGACCAAAGAGCTCCAAACTTCTTTCTTCGACTGACACGATTGCTCGTTCCTGGCTAGATTGTATGAAAGCATACACATTCTGGATGCGAACCCATTCGTCTTGCGTCTGCCACTCGGGATGCCGCTCATAAAAGGAAAAATCAAACTGATCACTTAATTTCATCATCGCCAGTCGATCCCATTTGTGTTCCTGAACTTTTATATTAACCCAGTAATATAAAGGTAAAGCTGGTGTTCTGCCATTATATTGATTATTTTGAATAGGAATAAGTTGTCCCTCAGATTGTAATGTTTCAATTGCACGATAAAATAACGAATATCCATCCATTTCGAAATAATCATCCAAAAGCTTGCGCAACTGTAGTTCTAAATCGTTACTATTTATCTTCTTTTTTTGTTTAGGGTGTTGAATATCAGCTATAAAACCTCTCACCCGTGTTTCAATGATGTTGATTGTACTCACCTACTTGCATCTTCTTAGAGTCATATTATAGACCCCTACTATCCGTTTTGGACATCCTTTTATTATAAACTAGTTACGGTGTGGTTGGTAAATGAAATTTTCTTACTATAATAACGAAAACCAAAGAAACCAAAGGGACGGTTCTCCTGGCCACTTTTGGCCAGGAGAACCGTCCCCTTGGTGTTTGTTATTTGTGATCAATAATCGCCCAATAGGCTGGTTTTACATTATATTCTGGATCAAATACAAATGGTGCATCTTTTCCTGATCTTCTGACTACTCTAGCATATGTTGCATTTGTGTTTGTTACTACGTTACCTTCTGCATCATAGTAAACATCTGCACGGTCATTTAACCATGTATGGTTATCGGCAATTCCCCAGAATGTCACATTACTGATTTTATCGCCCAATTTCTCATATAATTTAAATAAACGGTCATAACGGTCTGCTTGATCTATGAATTTCTGTCCTGGAATAGAATCATAGGAAGGATACGCCATTACTGGCCAGCCATACATGCTGACATCAAGCTCAGTAATTTGGTTGTCTAACCCAAGTTCAGCAAACATGTTAATGGTGTCTTCAATTTCTTTTTCAGATGGCCAGCCGATTTGAATGTGAGCCTGATGCCCAACACCATCAATTGGAACGCCTTGCTCTTTTAAACTTTTTACTAGGTTGTAAAGATATGTTCTTTTTGGTGTTACTTCAGAGTTGTAATCATTGATATATAGCTTAGCGTCTTGTGCTGCATATTCTCTTGCTGTTTCAAAAGCAACTTTAATATAATCAGTTCCGGCAATCTGGTACCAGGCTGAATTTCGAAGGCCGCCAGGTTGACTGCCCCATTCATCAATTACCTCATTCACAACATCCCAAGATTTTACATCATCTTTATAACGTGTTACCACTGTTTTAATATGATCACGTAAACGCTGTAATAAAAGCTCTTTGTTTGCGGAGCGTTTTACTGGATCTATCTCATTTGGCATCCATTTTCCTTCTTTATCAGTGAAGAACCAATTTGGCACCTGACTATGCCAAACAAGAGTATGGCCGCGTACTTCCATTCCATTTTCCTTTGCAAATTCCATAATTTTATCAGCTTGTTCAAAGTTATATACGTTTTCTGATGGATGAATGCTACTAGGCTTCATTACATTCTCAGCTACTATACTATTAAAATGACGCTTTAACATTTGTGAGTCTTTTGCATCCAAAAGTTGATATGGCTCAACGGCTGCACCTATGGTGAAAGAATCTTTATATCGTTGGTCCAATTGTGGTGCTGTTAATCCGCTAATACTTGGTTTATTTGAGATATTTGTTTCTGCACCAACTGTCGATCCTACAGGTAATAATAAGGCTAAAGCTAATCCAGAAAGGATAGGTTTACGTAAAACTTTTAGCATATTTCATTCTCCTTTTTAATAAAAAATTTCCATTTTGAAAATGCTTACTAAAATCTCAGAACAAAAGCGGGGAATTAATGGGATGGTAATTTGCATGTTAAAAGGATTCAATTTATGTAATGACGACCTGTTACACAACCTCCTTTATAAATTTCATTTGATAAAGAGATCCCTTTTAGAACTTTCTTCCTTTTCTGAATTCATTTTATCTAAAATAACTTTGTTTAGACACCCAACAAAGTAAAGGTTTTACTTTTATTACTAAAGGGAAAACCAAGGGAAAACCAAGGGGACGGTTCCCCTGGCCACTTTTGGCCAGGAGAACCGTCCCCTTGGTGTTTTTATTTGATCATTCCGTCCTCTACATATATAATTCTTTTCGCCATTGACGCAATACTTTCATCATGAGTAATCATAACGATTGTTTTACCTTCACTATTAAGCTTTTGAATAAAGGATAGCACTTCTCTTCCTGTTTTTTGGTCAAGGGCACCGGTTGGCTCATCTGCCAAGATCAAAGGACATTCGCCGACCAATGCACGTGCGATGGCAACCCGCTGCTGCTGCCCACCAGAGAGCTGGTTAGGACGGTGATGAATTCGATCACTTAGACCCACTCTTGTTAGGGTTTCAGTTGCTTTCTGTTTAGCCATTTTATAACTTTCCCCTCGAAGCAGAAGAGGCAGGGCTACATTATAAAGTGCTGTATATTTAGAAATAAGGTTGAATTTTTGAAAAACGAACCCGATTTTTTCATTTCTGATTCTTGCATAGTTTTTTTCTGAATGCTCTTTAATATTTACTTCATCGAGAAAATAATCTCCGTTGTCAATCGTATCAATAAGACCGATCAAGTTCATCAATGTTGTTTTCCCGGAACCTGATGGACCAAGAATAGCAACGAATTCTCCTTGGTCAACCGTTAATGAGACTTCTTTTAAAACATCGACTTTATTCTCTCCTTTACCATATGACTTATTGATATTTGTCATCTTAATTACCGGTTTTGCCACCTTGTCCACCTTGACTGCCACCACCTGTTCTCGGTTTTCTGATTGTTATTTTCTCGATTGTTTTTCCATCTTCCTGATAGTAAATGGACAATGTGATGCCAGATGTTAATTCATTCAGGCTTATTTCACTTTCAACCATTCCTTCTTCACCCCTGGTCATTGACACAATAGGCGTACCAACAGGAATCACAATGGTTTTCTCTTCCCCTGTATAATTTTTTTCTCTCATTCCTCCGCCACCTGGGGTTCCAGCAGTGGCTCCAGCTGCCGCACCGTTAGTGGTGTCTCCAGCAGGTGCGCTACCTTCGGCTTTATCAGCAGGTTTTTCGCCGCCTGTACCTTTTTCTCTATTCATCGCAGACATATCAGGTATTTCTAAGAGCTTTAACGTTACTTCATTTCCAATAACCTCTGATACTTCGCCGTATACATCAATTTCTCCTAAATCTGTTGAACTCTTACTGGCTTCTTTACTAGTAGTCTCTTCTGTTGTTGCTTGTTCTTCTGAAGCGGCTGCACTTGAACAACCCACAATCGTTAAAATTATCAGTCCAGATGCCAAAATGTTTATTAAGCGTAATTTTTTCAAGATGTTACACTCCTATCAATCATAATTTAATGCTTCAATCGGCTTTAGCTTTGATGCCTTTGCAGCAGGATAGTATCCAAAGAAAATCCCGGTAATCACAGAAAATCCTAATCCTAGAATAATTCCTTCAATGGAAGCTAAATAATTAATTTCTGTAAATGATAGTACCCATGGTGCGACTACACTCAGTAATACCCCTAGCAAACCACCGCACAGACTGATGAATATTGCCTCAAACAAGAACTCAAGCAATATTACCTGCCTTGCTGCACCAATACTTTTGAGAATACCAATCTCACGTGTTCGTTCCTTCACTGCCACCATAAGCACGTTCATAATTCCTATTCCACTAACTATCATGACGATGGCTGCCACCGCTACCAACAAAGCAGACATGGTACTTGACGTCTCCTGTGCTGAAGCTAAAGTACTTCCTGCATCAACGACAGTATACGATTCTGAATCACCTGTGATTTCACCAATATATTGCTTTATTTCTTCGATTGCAGGTTGAACACTATTAATATCGTTTGCCTGAGCAATAATCGTGATCATTCCAGAACCGCCGCCTCCACCTCTAGTCCCACTTGTACCGGTAGTGTACTTTAATGCAACATCATAAGGGATAAATGCCATATCATCTGCTGTCGATGAATTCGCCATAGCGCCTCCGCCGGAACTAATCCCGCCAGATCCGCCTATTCGATTCAAAACACCTGTAACAGTATAAGACGTTCCTTTTAACAAGACTTTTGAACCGACTGCTGCATTGACATCACCCTCGAACAACAAATCGGCTAAATTATAGCCAAGGACGACAACTTTATTTCTTAATAGACCATCTTCATCTGTAAAAATATCTCCACTCAATGGAGTCAAATTGGTAATGGCCGCATAAGCCTCATTGATTCCTTGAATACTTGCGGTTGAAGTGGTTAACCCATTGGCCACTTCTGAAGAAGTACCAATACTGATCCCCACACTCTTAACATTAGTAAGAAGTTCAGACATTTGAAGCGCGTCTTGCTTTGTGAGAGACTTCGATGAGGTTGAGGGGGACATGCCTCTTCCTCCTGCTCCACGCGCCTTTGTAATCGTAATGCTCTCAACAGAAAGTCTCTTAAACTGGTCTTCTACTGCTTTTTCACTGGCTTTTCCGATACCAACAACCATAATGATGGTAAAGGTACCTATTATGATTCCGAGTGATGTCAGGATTACTCTAAACTTATTAGTAGACACGCTGAGCATAACGGAACGTAACTGCTCAACTAATTTCATTGTTGTACACCACCTATGACAACGGTCTCTCCTTCTTTAAGACCTTCAACCACTTCGGTTTGGATTCCATTTGTTAAGCCGCCGGTAATAGCCCTTTTTTCAGGTTCTTCACCAGATGTTTTAACATTTACATATTGCTTACCGTCTTCAACAAATATCGCTTTGTTTGGTACTAGTAGAACATCCGTCTTTTCCTTCTTTAAAAAAGTAATAAAAGCTGTCATTCCATCTTTAATCATTTCATTTGGCTCTGCGAGTTTTCCGGTAACTTCATAGGTAACAACACCTGAACTGTCAATAGATGGAGTATCACTAACAGATACGACTTCACCTGCAACATTTTCAAGCGATACGGAGTCAATGGCCACTCTCATTTGCTGAGTAATTTCAATCCCTGAAATATCTGTCTCTGTAGCTGTAGCTTTCACATAAATAACACTCGGATCTACGATCGTCATAAATGCACTTCCTGATGAAGCTGAATTATTATTGGTTCCGGCCTGACTTCCTGTCACAACTTCACCTACCTTATAGTTAAGGTTCATAATTTCACCATCGATAGGTGCTTTTAGATAAATCTTGTTCAAATTATTTTTTGCTTCCTGAAGTTTGTTTTTTGCCTCTTCTACACTCAATTTAGCGTTCTCAATTGTAGAATTATTGTTTACAAGATTTTGATACTTCTTTTGCTCTAGTTCATATGCCGCTTTTAGAGAAGCATCATCAGGCTTTTCATTCCATTTCGTTTTTGCTTCATCAACCTTTATTTTAGATTCCATCTGATTGATTTCCCTCTGATTCACGGCATCTGTATAATTAGCTTCAGCCTTACTCAATGCATTCTGTGCTTGGGTAAGCGCAAGTTGTAAATCCGTATCATCAAGTTCTGCAAGAATGTCGCCAGCTTTAACTGGTTGTCCTATTACAACATTAATCTTCTTAACCGTACCAGACACTTCAAAATTCAAATTTGTAATCGATCTGCTGATTCTACCATCTGCTGCAAGACCGACTTCCAAATTTCCTTTCACTACTTTCTGCTCGGTCGTTTTTACAGGGACTGCTTCTGCTTCTTTTGTACAACCTGCCATTAAAAACATTCCTAAAGAGCAGGACAGAATAATTGCTATTGCCTTTTTCTTCAAAATGATTCAACCCTTTCCTTGTTAACAATCTACTAGTTTTACTAGCTTTATTTTAGAAACGGTATGTGATGTCTATGTGAAGATTCGATTAATAAATTATTAACGAATTAAAGAATAAAATAGCATTAAAAAACAGCACCTGGATTCAGGAGCTGTTTTGCCTTTATTCTTTATTTAGGGTGAACCAAAATTCAACCCTTTCGTCATGATTGGTAGTTCCATATTTTCCACCATGTGCCTCAATAATCGCTTTTACAATGGTTAATCCGAGTCCCGACCCACCATATTCACGGGTACGAGCTTTATCAATTTTATAAAAGCTGTCCCAAATTTTATCTATCTCATCAGCAGGAATAGGTTTTCCGGAATTGAAAACACGAACAATTACTTTTTCCCCCTGCTCTTCTACTTCAATGATAATTTGTTTTCTATTATCAACGTGATTCATGGCATTTGTAAGATAATTCGTTAATACTTGTTCTATTCTTTCTGGGTCTGCAAATACATCACAATCACCTTCATAAGAAAGTGTTACATGAATCCCTTTCTCGTTAAAGATCAATTTGTATTTTTCAAAACTACCTTCAATCAGTTCTTTTACATTCATCCATTCTTTCTTCATTTGTTTGTATCCACCTTCAACCTGAGAAAGGTCTAAAAGGCTTAGTACTAATCTGTTCATTTTATCCGCTTCGTCAATAATCACATCACAATAAAAATCCTTATCGTCTTTATTTACATTTACCTTTAGCCCCTCAGAATATCCTGCAATGAGCGAAATGGGCGTTTTAAGTTCATGTGATACATTGGCAATTAATTCTTTTCTTGATTGATCAATTCTTTCTTTCATCTCGATATCCTTTTTCAATTGTAGATTAGCGTTTGCCAGTTCATTAAGGGTTTTATCTAACTTTACAGATAGCAAATTGATATTTTTGCAAAGATCACCTATTTCATCATTTGAGTTGACCTCAATTCTTTGTGAAAAGTCCAGATTTGCCATATCAGCGGTTAATTTGCCGATCTTTACGATTGGTTTTGAAATCTTACTAGATACATAAATTATAGTAATTGTTCCGATTACAGTAACCAACAATGATAAATAGAGGATAAAATTACTTGCTGCATGGATGCTGTCTTTCATGGCATCGATGGATGAACTAATTTCTACATAGCCTTCCACACCATCTGGAAGTTTAATGATGGAATATAAACTCAAGAATTCTGTTCCTGTCCTTGGATCTGTACGAGTAACTATCTTTTGTTCTTTTGATAAACTACCAATCTCATCATTTAGATGTTCTTCATGCTTATCCAATAATTTACCAGTGTCCACCGGGACTTTATCCTTACGTTTTAATAGAGCTGTCATAAAAATGACATTGTACTCTTTATCTGTAATAAGGATATTTATATTTTTATTATCCTGCAGTGCTGCAAGGCTTTCTTCATAATTACTCTCTGTAGAAACTATTTGTTGTACTTGGCCAAAACTTTCCTTTAATGATTTCTTTTTTGAAGAAATATAAAAATCCTCAAGAAAGAGGATTCCAAAAAACTGAGTTAGGATGACAAATAGAAGAATAATAGATGTTAGTATAAAAAATAATTTAACCCTTATCGACATCCTCAGCCTTGCACCTCATTCTGTATCCAATTCCTCGGACAGTTTCAATATAATAACTGAATACACCAAGTTTAGCTCGCAGCTGTTTAACATGAGTATCCACCGTTCGAAGGTCACCAAAATAATCGTGATTCCAAACTGCATTTAATATGTTGTCCCTTGATAACGCAATTCCTTCATTTTGAATGAAATATACCAACAAATCGAATTCTTTTGGAGTCATTTCAATAGGTCGTTCATCAATATAGGCTGCATGTTCAATTAAATCGATTGAAAGATTTCTTGATATAATTTTTTCACCACCGATTTTCCCGGTTCTTTTCAATAGATTTTCAACTCTAGCAACGAGAACACTTGGGGAAAATGGTTTGGTTACATAATCGTTTGCACCAAGTTTGAATCCCGTTAATTGGTCAGATTCTTCCGCTTTTGCAGTAAGCATGATAATCGGAACCGAGGATATACTTTTTATTTCTTTTAAAACTTTCCAACCATCCATTTGCGGCATCATTACGTCTAGGATAATGAGATCAATTTTATTTCGATATTCTATAAAGAGGTTAATTGCCTGCTTCCCATCAGTTGCAGTCAACACTCCAAATCCGGAGTTTACTAGAAAGTCGGAAACAAGTTTTCCCAGCCTTATTTCATCATCAGCGATAAGTATTAATGGTTTTTTCACAGTAAATCCCTTTCTAGTTCGTTTGTGGTATGGTTTTATCTTTACCAAAAGATTGTGATGAAATGGTGATGTATGTTCATTTTTGCAACTCATTTTAAAAATATTTATTGATAACTAATAGCTTGCTTTCCCATTTGAATCCATGATTCTTCAAAACTATCTCTTGGAACGGCAGTATATGGTTGATCTGCTAACGGATCGTTTAGATACACATTATTTTCGTCATAGCCTACCACTAATACACTGTGCTCACGATAGGTAATTTGAATTTCCCCGGATGCTGTTTGCCAAGTGGTAAATTCACTTTCTGGCAGCTGAGAAAATCTTGAATTTGTAATGACCCAAACAGGAGAACTATTTTCTATCATATTATAAACAGACTCAATACTTTCGCCTGTTAAATCTATAATTCTCCCTGGTAAATAGGTTTCAGCTAAAGCTGCAATCGGGGCATGGTAAACGCCATATCCAGGATTATCAAACGAATAGATATCCCCAACAAATCCATCATTTGGATTTCCATTTAATCCGTTCGAATCACGAAAAGGAATGGTGGTAATTTCGTTTGCAAGCGTCATTTTGTCCACAGAAACACCCGCATACTGAAGGAGCATTGCTAGACTCGTAACTTCGCAGCCACGTGGTAATTCAGGCATTTGTCGGATATGCGGAACGTTAACTACTTTTCCATCCTGCACCTGACTTACAACTTGAATTTCGTCCGTATTCAGTATTGTATCAGAAGATGATGCAACCGAATTTGAATCAGATATATTCGTAAGTTGTTCTTGGTTTGTTTCCTCTATTTCATTTCTTATTTCTGTAGTAGTGCTAGATTCTGATTTTTGTGCTTGCGCATAATTCACGCCTATGAGTATTCCCATGACGAGTATTAGAATAATTATTTTTAACTTCAAATTTTTTCGCCCCCCTTTTTTGGCAGTAATGTGCATGAATAACTGAATAGCCTTATTATGAGGGCGCAACCTTAAACTTTTCTTAAAAATGAAATTAAAAAAGAGTCAGTCCTCTTTACTAGAAGATTATGATTGTTTATTATGTAACAGATTAGTTTTATACTAGTTAAGAATTGTTTAAGGTAAATAGGGAACAATAGAAGAGTGATAGAAATAGAGGAATAGGAAGAAGAAAGCTCTGCTTAGAAGGAGCCTAGTAAACTTCTAAACGAGAGGAAGAGGCATCATGAAAAGAAATTGGATTAAATGGTTACTTTTTCTAGTTGTTCTAGGGATTAGTACTATTTTTATATTTAGAGAAAACGAAACCAAACCGTCTAAAGCAACAGGCATTAAACAAGACCAAAATGTGCCTCTGCCAACGGAACTCCATCCAATAATAAAGGAACGAAGTGATCAATTAGTCCAACAAGCAGCCAAAAAGGGCATTGTAATTTTGATTACTGACGGTTTTCGCAGTGTAGAGGAGCAGAACACGATTTATGAACAGGGACGTACAGCAGAGGGTAGTATTGTCACGAATGCAAAAGGTGGAGAATCCTATCATAATTATGGGCTTGCGATTGATTTTGCACTTGAAACTCCTTCAGGTGATGTTATTTGGGATCGGCAATATGATGGCAATCAAAATGGAAAGTCCGATTGGTCGGAAGTGGTGAAAATGGCAAAGTCATTAGGATTCGAGTGGGGCGGAGATTGGAAAGATTTTAAAGATTATCCACATTTCCAAATGGACTTTGGACTGACCATTGCAGATTTGCAGAATGGGCAAAGGCCGGATGAATCATCTAGCGTAGCGGAAACGCAGTGATATAGACCAAGGGGACGGTTCTCCTGGCCATTTTTGGCCAGGAGAACCGTCCCCTTGGTTACCCTTGGTTATTATCCAATCAAATATTTGTGAACTTCCTGTGCGACTTCACGGCCTTCATTGATTGCCCAAACGATGAGGCTTTGACCTCTTCTGGCATCGCCTGCAGCGAACACTCCTTTTACGTTGGTTTTAAACTCACCGTACTTTGCAGCAACCTTTTGGTTGACTGCCTCCACACCGAAATGGCTTAATAAAGGCTGTTCAGTACCTTCAAAGCCGATTGCGATAAACACAAACTGAGCTGGCCATACTTTTTCAGTTCCTGGGATTTCTTTAAAATAATAACGACCTTCTTCATCCTTTAACTTCTCCATTTGGATAGTGTGTAGCTCTTTAAGATTTCCATTCTCATCGGCGACAATTTTTTTTGTTTGAATTGAGTATTGGCGTGGATCTTCCCCAAATTTGGTTTCTGCTTCCTTATACGCATAATCCATGGTAAAAACGTTCGGATAAGCTGGCCATAAATTTTCAGCTGTACGTTCACCTGGTAATTGCGGATGCTTGCCGAACTGCACGACGCTCTTGGCTTTTTGACGAAGCGCTGTTGCCACGCAATCGGCACCTGTGTCCCCGCCACCGATAACGATAACGTCTTTATCTTCTACATTAATAAATTTACCATCTTCAAAGTTCGAATCTAATAGACTTTTAGTCGCTAAGGATAAATAATCCATGGCAAAGTGAATTCCTTTTGCTCCACGGCCATCAATTACTAAATCCCGCTGCTTTTGGGCTCCTGTACAAAGGATGACGGCATCGAACTGTGCTTGAAGTTCTGCAGCTGTGACATCTTTACCCACTTCTGTATTCGTAACAAAGTCAATGCCTTCCTGTGTCAATAAACGAACACGACGTTCTACAACTTCTTTTTCAAGCTTCATGTTCGGAATTCCATACATCAGCAAACCACCAGGGCGGTCAGCACGTTCAAAAACCGTTACCGAGTGACCAGCTTGATTAAGCTGATCAGCAGCTGCCAAACCTGCAGGACCTGAACCAATAATGGCGACTTTCTTTCCAGTTCGGGACCTTGGAATCTTTGGTGTGATCCATCCGTTCTCAAAACCTTTATCGATGATTGCTTGTTCAATATTCTTGATTGTTACCGCAGGGTCGGAAATCGCGAGTGTACATGAACCTTCACATGGCGCCGGACAAACCCTTCCTGTAAACTCAGGAAAATTATTTGTTTTCATCAACCGGTCGAGTGCTTCTTTCCAACGGCCGCGATACACTAGATCATTCCATTCTGGAATCAGGTTGTGAATCGGGCAGCCTGATGTGGCTCCTTGAATCTCCATCCCGGTATGACAGAAGGGAACGGAGCAATCCATGCACCGCGCTCCCTGTATTCGTAACTTTTCATCAGAAAAAGGAACACTATACTCCTTCCAATCATTTAAGCGTATCAGTGGATCTCTTTCCCCCACTTTTTCGCGAGAATATTCCATAAATCCAGTTGGTTTCCCCATTGTGCCTCTCTCCTTTCTTAGCGGTTTGCAGCTTCCTGCTGTTTAGATGGTTTTGGTTTTGTAGAGGAATTCGCTAAAAAGGCGCTCATTACTGCTTCTTCTTCCGATAATCCTGCTAATTTTTGCTCTTCAATCAAATGAATCATCCGTTTATAATCCTTTGGAATGACCTTGACAAATTTTCTCACACATTCTTTCCAGTTCTCTAGAACACAGCTAGCCTTTACACTTTGCGTGTAACGGAAATGGTTTTCGATTAACTGTTTTAGCTCATCCTGCTCTTCAGCAGTTGATACGGATTCAAATTCAATTAATTCTTGATTACACAAATGCTTAAATGCATTCTTGTCTTCTGCTAAAACGTAGGCAATACCGCCAGACATTCCTGCTGCAAAGTTTTTGCCAACATCACCTAAGACAACCACTCGTCCGCCAGTCATATACTCACAGCCATGGTCACCAATTCCTTCAACCACTACATTTACCCCGCTGTTACGAACAGCAAAACGTTCCCCAGCACGACCGTTAATATAAGCCTCACCGCTTGTTGACCCGATAAAAGCGACATTTCCTGCGATGACATTTTCGCCTGAAGCAATTTTGGTATGCTCATCTGCTCTGACGATAATTTTTCCGCCAGATAGACCTTTACCTACATAATCGTTGGCATCCCCGGTAAGATGGAGTGTCATGCCTTTCGGTACAAAGGCACCAAAACTTTGTCCGGCAGAACCGGTAAAGCGTAAGGTAATGGTATCCTCCGGAAGACCGTCCTCACCATACTGTTTGGAAATTTCACTTCCAACGATGGTTCCAACCACACGATTGATATTCGTAATAGGGAAACTTAAATCTACCGGTGTCCCCTGCTGCAAAGCTGGTTGAACAGCTGGAAGAATTTCTTTGATATCAAGCGATTCGTTAATTCTATGATTTTGTGGACGTTTAAAGGTGCGCTGTCCTTCAGGCTTGTAAAGCAATGCAGTTAAATCTAAATGCTGCGCCTTCCAATGTGCTTTTGCCCGCTCACTTACCGTTAATACATCTGTGCTCCCGACCATTTCCTCAACAGTTCTGAAACCAAGCTCAGCCATAATCTCACGCACTTCTTGTGCAATGAAACGCATAAAGTTAACGATATAATCCGCTTCACCCGTGAACTTTCTGCGAAGCTCAGGGTTTTGAGTAGCAATTCCAACTGGACATGTATCCAAATGACATACACGCATCATGACGCAGCCCAGAACAACCAGCGGTGCGGTTGCAAAACCAAATTCCTCTGCTCCGAGCAAAGCCGCCATAACAACGTCCTTGCCAGTCATTAATTTCCCATCTGTTTCAAGCACAACCCGCTCGCGCAAACCATTCAGCATAAGCGTTTGGTGTGCCTCTGCTAAACCAAGTTCCCACGGCAATCCGGCGTGCTGAATGCTCGTTTTTGGCGATGCACCCGTTCCGCCATCATAACCACTGATAACAATAACATCGGCTACTGCTTTTGCAACACCTGCAGCAATGGTTCCGACACCGCCTTTTGAAACAAGCTTTACGCTAATACGAGCATCACGATTGGCATTTTTCAAATCATGAATCAACTGTGCCAAATCTTCAATGGAGTAAATATCATGGTGCGGCGGCGGTGAAATTAAGCTGACTCCTGGCGTTGCTCCACGAACGTCGGCAACCCATGGATAAACCTTTGTACCCATCAACTGGCCGCCTTCACCAGGCTTTGCACCTTGTGCCATTTTAATTTGCAGTTCTTCGGCATTAACAAGATAATGACTCTTTACACCAAAACGGCCAGAAGCAACCTGTTTAATCGCACTTCCTCTGTTGTCACCATTTTCATCGATACCAAACCGGCTTGAATCTTCCCCGCCTTCACCGGAATTGCTTTTTCCACCTAAGCGGTTCATGGCAATCGCTAATGTTTCATGCGCTTCCTTACTGATAGATCCGAACGACATCGCTCCTGTTTTAAAGCGTCGGACGATTGAATCAACGGATTCTACTTCTTCCATCGGCACAGATGGACGTGTTCCGTTAAAGGTAAATAAGTTGCGTAAGAAACCAAGTCTTTCTTCATTTGCCTGTGTCGAGTATTTTTTAAATAATTCATAATCACCGTTACGGCAAGCCCATTGCAATGTATGGATGGTTCCAGGATTAAAGGCATGGTGTTCTCCATCATGTCTCCATTGGAAGTTACTTCCTGATTCTAATGTCTTATCAGCCAATTCACTATAAGCTTCCCTGTGTCGAAGATTCGCTTCTTTGGCAATTGTATCTAAACCAATTCCCCCAAGTTGGGAAACCGTGCCAGTAAAGTAAGTGTCAATAACATCAGAACTGATTCCGACTGCTTCAAAAATTTGCGCACCACGGTAGCTCTGCACGGTTGAAATTCCCATTTTGGACATGACCTTCACTACACCCTCAGTCATGGCATAAATATACTTCTTAACCGCTTCTTGATAAGAGAACGGCATCGTACCTTCCCTGATTGCTTGTTGATAGGTAGCGAACGCAAGATAAGGGTTTATTGCGTCAACACCATATCCAAGCAGCACCGCAAAATGGTGTACTTCTCTTACTTCCCCTGTTTCAATAATAATACTTGCTTTCGTTCTTAATCCTTCACGAATCAAATGTTGATGCAGGGTGCTCGCTGCCAATAAAGATGGAATGGCTACCTCTGTTGCATTCATTTTTCGGTCTGATAGGATAATTAAACTGGTACCGCCTGCTATTGCTTTGTCTGCTTGACGGCAAATTTCATTAAGGCTCTTCTCTAAATTCTCTGTGAACAAGATGTCGATTACATTGCTTTTAAATGATTCGCTGGTCTTAATTTCTTCAAGTTGAATATTAGTAAGGATTGGTGTCTCCAACTGAATCCGACGACAATTTTCTGCCGATGGATGAAGTAAATTCCCTTCTGCTCCTAAATAGGAAATGGCGGAAGTAACAATTGCTTCACGAATCGCGTCAACCGGCGGATTGGTTACTTGTGCAAATAATTGCTTAAAGTAGTTAAACAAGTTTTGTGGCCGGTCTGATAAAACTGCAAGAGGCATATCATTTCCCATCGCTCCAAGCGGATCTTTGCCCTCAGATACTGCTGGAAGGATATATTTTTGAATATCTTCATACGTATATCCAAAGGCTTTTTGAAGGACAAGTAAATCTGCTAAATTTTCTCCCTCAGACTCTTCTCTGTCTTCCAGTTGAACAAGTTGATCATTTAACCATTGCTGATATGGCAGCTCCTGTGCCAACTGTGATTTTATTTCCTCGTCGGAGATTATTCGTCCTTCTTCTAAATCAATCAAAAGCATTTTTCCAGGACGCAGGCGCTCTTTGTACAATACTTTTTCCGGCTCTATATCAATGACACCAACCTCTGATGAAAAAATAATGTAGTCATCGTCTGTAACATAATACCGGGCCGGACGAAGACCGTTCCGATCCAAAATAGCTCCAATTTGTTTGCCGTCCGTAAAAGAAATAGCTGACGGCCCATCCCATGGCTCCATTAATGTACTGTGGTATTCATAGAAAGCTCGCTTTTCTTCAGTGATATGAGGATTTTCAGACCATGGCTCAGGAACAAGCATCATGGCTGCATGCGCAGGTTTTCGGCCGGCAAGCACTAAAAATTCCAGCGCATTGTCTAAAATGGAAGAATCACTTCCATCTGTATCGAGGATTGGCAGTACTTTTTTCAAATCCGCTCCAAACGCCGCTGATACAAATTGACTTTCTCGCGCCTTCATCCAATGAATGTTTCCCTGAAGTGTATTTATCTCACCATTGTGAATTAAATAACGGTTAGGATGTGCTCTTTCCCAGCTTGGAAAGGTGTTTGTACTAAAGCGTGAATGCACTAATGCAAACGCAGAGACAAAATTCTCATCCTGCAAATCCAAATAAAACTGATCTACTTGTTCAGGCGTTAATAGCCCTTTGTAAACAATCGTTCTGCTCGAAAGACTAGCAAAATAAAAACGAAATCCTGAAGCCATTGCCCATTTTTCGGCAAGTTTGCGAATTACGTATAATTTGCGTTCAAACGCTAGTGAATCCGCACCTTTTTCGTTGTCAGCAACAAACAACTGGCGAATGACAGGACAACTTTCCTGCGCCGTTATCCCTATTGATTCAGTATTGACCGGAACCGTTCTCCAGCCAAGCACCCTATGCCCCTCTAGTTCGACCATTTTATTGATATATGATTCAATTGCTTCGCGTTCACCATCATTCTTTGAGAAAAACAGCATCCCCACACCGTATTTCCCTTTTTCAGGAAAGTTTATCGTTGAACATTCTTTGCGGAAAAATAGATCCGGTATTTGAACCATAAGTCCCGCGCCATCGCCTGTTAGCGGGTCACTTCCCTGCCCGCCGCGATGATCCAATTGACAAAGCATTTTTAGCCCTTTTGCCACAATATCATGTGTGGAGATTCCTTTTATGTGAGCATACAAGCCGATTCCACAAGCATCATGTTCAAATTCTGGACGGTAGAGACCTTGTGCTTTTGGTAGTTGATGAAACGTCATATCCAATCTCTCCCTGTAAGTTAAATTGTCGAAATATTATATGACCTATTTTAGGTTTTCTAATTGATACAAACAATATATAATTTATATCAAATCAATCTAATTCTTATATCAATGAAAGGTGGAATAGCATTGGAACTTCGTCAATTACGCTATTTAATCGAAGTTGCGGAACGGCAGCATGTTACAGAGGCAGCTGATAATTTAAACGTGGCACAATCTGCCGTTAGTTATCAAATTACCAAGCTAGAAGAGGAGCTGGGAGTTAAGTTATTAGAAAAGGTTGGGAGGAACATTAAGATTACACAGGTCGGAAAAATCTTTTTGCAATTTGCTAAAAGTGCTTTAGACACATTAGAAGAAGGAAAGGAAAAAGTAGAAGAATATCTCAATCCACTAGGAGGAACGCTTCATATTGGATATCCTTCAAGTCTTTCTATCTATTGGCTTCCAACTCTTATTTCAGCTTATAAGGAAGTTGCGCCTAATGTTAATTTCCATTTGCGGCATGGCTCGTATGCCTACTTAATCAATGCGGTTAAAAAAGGTGAAATCGATTTAGCCTTTCTCGGCCCAGTCCCTATGAAGGAACCTGATCTTGAGGCTAAGATTTTATTTATGGAAAATATCGTTGCCTTGCTTCCTGAGCATCACCCCTTGGCGGATAGAAAAAGTCTCTATTTAAGTGACTTGCGAACCGATCGATTCGTCTTATTTCCAGATGGGTATGTCCTTCGAAAGATTGCTGTAGATGCTTGTCATGAGGCTGGCTTTCAACCGAACATTGCATCTGAAGGGGAGGATATGGATGCTCTAAAAGGACTTGTTTCCGCAGGAATCGGCGTTAGCCTATTACCTGAAAGTACTTTCTATGACTCTGTTCCCCGGTTCACCGTCAAAGTACCGATAGAAATGCCAAAAGCAATGCGTACAGTTGGAATTATTACTCCGAAACACCGAGAAATTGCACCATCCGAAAAGAATTTCTATCAATTCCTTATCCAATATTTCAGCAGGTTGGAACAATATAAATTATAGACCGAGGGGACGGTTCTCCCGGCCCTTTTGGGCCAGGGGAACCGTCCCCTTGGTTTCTCTTCCCTCATATGACCTTTTTATGTCGAAAATCGGCAGGAGTAACTGCGTCAGTTAACTCTTTTTCCAACTCTTCTTTATAGAGGGCGGTTTGTTCCTTATTCCACCCCAAAATGTCTTCCATAAAGGCTATAACCTCATTCTTCCATGTACGGACCCATTCGATATTAAAAAATAGAGCACCTGTGCGACGAATAAAGAAATCTGCAGGAGTTGCGGCCATTTCATGATCAATGGAGTACATTAATTGCGCATAAACGTTCTTTGTTAACTTTGTGTTTTCTACCGCATCAAATGTCTTGGCGTACTGGAAAATTGTATTCACATTTGAACCGTACATTTGGACTAGCCGGCGTCCTTCTTCCTTGGTGAATCCAAACTCCAATGCTTCCTGCTCTTTAAGGGAGATATAGTGCTGAAATCCTTTAGAACCTCCGACATTCCCTCCTGAAATAGGGTATGCCTTTGTTTGAGATTCTTTAAAGACTTGCCCTTTTTCACCAAGTCGTTTTGCAATCAAATCTACGACCGATTCAGCCATCTTCCGATATCCAGTTAGCTTTCCACCAGCGATTGTAATTAGACCACTCTCTCCTTCCCATATTTCATCTTTACGGGAAATCTCTGAAGGATCCTTTCCTTCTTCGTAGATTAATGGACGAACGCCTGCCCAACTCGATTCGATGTCTTTGTGCGTAACCTTTACCTCCGGGAACATAAAATGTATGGCATTTAATATATATTCACGGTCTTCCTCATTCATTTTTGGACGAGTTGCGTCTTCACCATAAAACGTATCCGTTGTTCCCACATAGGTTTTCCCGTCACGGGGAATGGCGAACACCATCCGTCCGTCTGGAGTGTCAAAATATACAGCTTGGCGGAGCGGGAAGACAGTCTGATCCATTACAAGGTGAACACCTTTTGTAAGACGGAGCTGCTTGTTATTCCTTGCGTAATCCTTTTTACGAATACTATCAACCCAGGGACCTCCTGCGTTTACCACCTTTTTCGCATGAATGTCTACTACCTTGTTTGTAAACATATCCTTAGCTTTGATACCAATTATCACTTCATTTTGATAAATAAACTCCTCGGCTTTTACATAATTAATTAAATTCGCTCCATTTTCAAAGGCAGCCTTTATGACTTCAATTGTTAGGCGGGCATCATCGGTACGGTATTCAACATAATATCCTCCACCCTTGAGTCCTTCTCTTTTTATAAGCGGCTCTTTTGATATGGTTTCATCCCGTGAAAGCATGCTTCGACGTTCGGATTTTTTTACCCCAGCTAAATAATCGTAAACGCGTAAACCGATTGACGTGCTTAAGGGACCAAATGTTCCGCCTTTATGCAGAGGAAGGAGCATCCATTCTGGGGTGGTGACATGTGGGCCATTTTCATAGACGATGGCTCTCTCTTTCCCAACTTCTGCAACCAATCCCACTTGAAATTGTTTTAAGTACCTTAATCCTCCATGAACTAGTTTTGTTGAACGGCTAGATGTGCCAGCCGCAAAGTCCTGCATGTCTATCAGAGCAACCTTCATTCCTCGAAGGGAAGCATCCAATGCGATGCCTGCCCCTGTGATGCCTCCACCAATTATAAGCAAGTCATATTCTTCTTCCGATATAGTTTTAAGCTGTTCTTCTCTTTTTAAAGTTGAAAATGTCATTTATGGTTCCTCCTAAGTAATGTTCGAATGAGCGATTTGAAAAAAAAAAGAGACCAAAACGTGCATTATAGCAGATGCTATAACTTGCGTTTTGGTCTCTCAGAATCTCGAACCGTACTATTAACTTAGTATTATTATAACTTATCATTTCATTTTAGAAAAGGTAAAATTACTTTTTTATAATGAATAAACTCAAATATAACTAAACACCTTTAAAATGGTCCCAAATTTCCTTATTAGAGGTGGTAATAGACTCCGCTCCTGCATCTAATACTAGTTGTGCGTCCTCAACGGTTCGGATAAGTCCGCCAGCAATAATTTTTGTTTGTGTTCGATCTTTAATTTCTTGAATCATGGAAGGGATTACCCCAGGCAACACTTCCACGTAATCGGGTTTTGTCTTTTCGATAATGGAATAACTCTTCTCCAATGCATAAGAGTCCAATAAAAACATGCGCTGTATAGCTAATACTCCTTTTTTCTTCGCTTTTAAAATCACACCGGACTTGGTTGAAATAACCCCCAATGGCTTGTATTCCTGACAAATAAATTCTGTCCCATATTCATCATTTTTTAACCCTTGGACAAGGTCTAAATGATAAATCATCTTTTTCCTATGCAGTTTAGCCAAAGCAGCAATGTTCTTTAATTGAGCGATATGAACATCCAGGAATAATCCTATTTCGTAGTCACTTGATAAGAATTTTTCGAAATCCTTTAAGGAAGTTGAAGCAGGTAATATTTTATGCATGAATGAACCATCCCAATCTTATTTCATTTGTTCTATGAAGTCTTTTTTATTTAAATGCCATCGCTGCCTTCACTGCTTTTTTCCATCCGTTGTAAAGTTCTACGCTGGTTTCGTCAGCCATGTTAGGTTCGAAGCATGTTTCAATCGCCCACTGATTGGAAATCTCTTCCTGACTGCTCCAAAAACCTGTAGCGAGACCAGCAAGATAAGCTGCTCCGAGCGCTGTCGTTTCATTCACAACTGGTCTTTCAACCGGTACATGTAAAATATCACTTTGGAATTGCATGACGAAATCATTTTTTACCGCACCGCCATCGACCCGAAGAGTTTTTACTTCGATTCCGGAATCTGTTTCCATCGCAGCTAACACATCTTTCGTTTGGTAAGCAAGGGATTCCAACGTTGCTCGAACAAAATGTTCTTTTGTCGTACCACGTGTTAAGCCAAAAACGGCACCCCGAACATCACTATCCCAATAAGGTGTTCCCAAACCAACAAAAGCCGGAACGACATAAACCCCGTCTGTTGAACCAACCTTTCGGGCGAGTCTTTCACTATGTTTAGCGTCCTTTAACATTCTTAATCCATCACGAAGCCACTGGATTGCCGAACCAGCAACGAAAATACTTCCTTCAAGGGCATATTCAACCTTTCCATTAACCCCCCAAGCAATGGTCGTTAAAAGCCCATGGTCTGAACGGACAGCTTTTTCACCCGTATTCATCAGCATAAAACAACCCGTACCATACGTATTTTTTGCCATCCCTTGCTCAAAACACGCCTGGCCGAACAATGCAGCTTGCTGATCACCAGCAGCACCCGCGATCGGTATTTCCTTTCCAAAAAAATGATAATTTACAGTATGCGCATAAATCTCGGATGAGGATTTTACATCAGGAAGCATGGATTTAGGAACTCCTAATAGATCTAATAATTCCTCATCCCATTTTAAATCATATATATTGAACATCAATGTACGAGATGCATTACTATAATCTGTAACATGGGCCTTACCACCAGATAACTTCCAAATTAACCAGGTATCAATGGTTCCAAATAACAATTTTCCTTGGTCTGCTTTTTCTCTGGCACCCTCAACATTGTCCAGTATCCATTTTACTTTGGTCCCTGAGAAATAAGCATCGATTAAAAGCCCTGTTTTTTCTCTGAAAAGAGTATTATATCCTTTTTCAATTAACTCATCGCAAATCTTACTCGTTTGTCTCGACTGCCATACAATCGCAGGATAGACTGGTTTTCCTGTTTCCCGATCCCATACAACCGTCGTTTCACGCTGGTTCGTGATTCCAATTCCAGCAATCTGTTCAGGTTTAATGCCTGATTCTGTTAATACCCCCGCGATTACGGCCAATACGGAGCCCCATATTTCATTTGCATTATGTTCCACCCAGCCTGGCTTAGGAAAATACTGTGTAAATTCCTTTTGAGCAGAATGAACGATCTGGCCTTTCTTATTAAACAGAATCGCTCTTGAACTAGTCGTTCCTTGATCTAAAGACAAAATATATCTTTCTTCCATTATAGTTACCTCCAAATGCCATGATAAAAAAAGAGACCCACGCAGAAACAACCTAGTATAATAGGTTAATCAGTGTGAATCTCCTAGTCTCCGACACAACGTTTTAACTTGTAGTTAAAATATATTCCAAGTTGTAAACGATGTCAACAAAAAGCAAGAAAACCAAAGGGACGGTTCTTCTGGCCCTTTTAGGCCAGGAGAACCGTCCCCCTTGATTCCTCGGTTACCTTGGTTATTGCTTAAAGATCCTCTCCATTACTTTCTATCACTTTTTTATACCAATGGAATGATTTCTTCCTTTTGCGTTCCAGTGTTCCACTTCCGTCATCGTTTTTATCGACGTAGATAAATCCATAACGCTTGGACATTTCACCGGTTGACATACTGACTAAGTCTATACACCCCCAGGCTGTATAACCCATCAGTTCCACGCCATCTTCTATTGCCTCTCCCATCGCCACTACATGTTCGCGTAGATAATTAATCCGGTAGTTATCGTTGATGGAACCATCTTCCTCTACTTGGTCGTACGCCCCTAAGCCATTTTCAACCACAAATAAAGGGACCTGGTATCTGCCATAAAGCTTGTTTAAACTGATACGTAACCCAACCGGATCAATTTCCCAGCCCCAATCACTCGCCTTAAGGAATGGATTCTTAACACCGCCAACAATATTTCCTTGTGCTTTTTCTTCTTCTGACTTTTCCATTTTATCCGTGCGAGACATGTAATAACTTAACCCAATATAATCTACTGTGCCTTCTTTGATTGTCTTCCAATCACCTTCATGGATCTCTAATTCAATATTTTTCTCCTTGAAGAATCGCTTAATGAAGGCTGGATACTCCCCGCGTACATGGACATCCGCACAGAAATAGTTAAACATTTCCTCTTCTTTTAAGGCATACATAATGTTTTCAGGATTACAATCGTAAGAATAAACAGGCGCAAAAAGAATCATGCAGCCTATTTTTGCATCAGGAATAATTTCCTTACATGCTTTAACCGCTAGAGCACTAGCAACAAATTGATGATGGAAGGCTTGGAATGTCTCCTGGTATCGATTTTCTTCTGTTTGGGGAGAAAATCCCATACTCATAATCGGCATCTTCAGGGCACCATTGATTTCATTAAACGTCATCCAATATTTTACTTTATCTTTATAACGCTTAAGTATAACTTTGGTGTATTTTTCAAAGAAAGAAACAACATGACGATTCCTCCAGCCCCCATATTCTTTCACAAGGTGCAGCGGCATTTCATAGTGAGAAATTGTTACCACTGGTTCTATTTCATATTTCAGTAATTCATCAAAAACCCGGTCGTAAAATGCCAACCCCTCTTCATTTGGCTCCTGCTCATCACCACTAGGGAAAATCCTTGGCCAAGCTATCGACATCCGAAACACTTTAAAGCCCATTTCTGCAAACAGAGCGATATCTTCTTGGTAACGATGATAAAAATCTATAGCTTCATGATTGGGATAGGTGTATTTTTCGTGGTTGATTTCAAAGTTAAAACCAGCGGACATTAATATTTTAAGGCGCTCTTTCCCACCCGGTAGAACATCTGCAATATTTAAACCCTTATTTCCTTCAGTATATCCCCCTTCGATCTGATTCGCTGCGGTTGCACCACCCCATAAAAAAACTTCTGGAAATACTATCTTTTGTGTATTTTTCATTCGTTTTTATCCTCCTGGCTGAGTACGTTGGAGTTGCCCTAATAATATTCTCTTTTAACGTGCTCAGTTTTCCTTATTAATAAACAGAACCATTCATGTACCTAAATATAAAAAATCCCACTTTCCAAGAAAGTGAGATTTTAGTATTTATGACAACTCTTTTTTTAGGACTTTATTCAACTTCAACAATGATGTCGCCTTCATTTACAAAGTCGCCTTCAGCCACTTTTACTTCTTTCACCGTTCCACTGAGTTCAGCTTCTATTGGAATTTCCATTTTCATCGATTCTAGAATCACAACATCTTGACCTGCTTCTACCTGATCTCCAACTTGAACTAATACCTTCCATACACTTCCTGCCATACTTGCAATGATTTTACTCATGATTTTTTCCTCCTATGTTTACAATGTTTGTTTTTTTATTTTTACATACTTGCTAACAAAGTCTGTTGTTGTATCTCCTGAATGGAATGCAGGATGGTCAATTACCTCTTGCAGCATGGGTATATTTGTTTTAATCCCTTCAATATGATAATCAGCTAATGCAGCTTGCAGGCGGTTTATTGCCTCTTCACGGTTACTGCCCTTGACAACAAGTTTTGCAATCATTGGATCATAAAAAGGAGTAACTACCGATTGACCGTTAATGCCTAATTCATGTCGAACTCCAGGTCCGTTCGGCAACTTTAATTTCGTTATTTTTCCAGGCGAAGGGAAAAATGTTTTGGGGTCTTCTGCATAGATTCTAACCTCAATGGCATGCCCTTCACGTTTTACCTCTTCTTGAGAAAATTTCAGCGCTTCCCCTGCTGCAATTTGCAATTGTTGCTCAACTAAGTCTAAACCTGTAATTTCTTCCGTAACCGGATGCTCCACTTGCAAACGAGTATTCATTTCTAGAAAGTAGAAATTTTGCTCTTCATCCACTAAGAACTCGATAGTACCTGCATTTTTATACCCAATTGATTTTGCCGCTTTTACGGCTGCCTCTCCCATCTTGGTACGGGTTATTTCCGTAATGAACGATGAAGGGGCTTCCTCTACGACTTTTTGATGACGACGCTGAATCGAACACTCTCGTTCCCACAGATAAACGGTATTTCCAAAACCGTCTGCCAAGATTTGGATTTCAATATGTCTCGGATTTTCAACAAATTTTTCAATGTACATCGATCCATCACCAAAGAAATCAGTAGCCCGTTTTTGGTTGCCAGCAAAAGCCTTTCGGATTTCATCTCCGTTTTGGACCACCTGCATTCCAATACCGCCACCTCCAGCGGAGGCTTTCAGCATAACGGGATAACCGATGCGGTCCGCCACTTCTACCGCTTCCTCTGCATCTGCCAGTGGGTAGGTAATCCCTGGAACGACAGGTACACCTGCCTCTTCCATTACTTTGCGAGATTCAATCTTATTTCCCATTTTAGAAATAACCTTCGGAGAAGGCCCAATGAAGATAAGACGTGCTTCCTCACAACGACGTGCAAATTCAGCATTTTCAGATAACAGACCGTATCCCGGATGGATTGCCTCCGCTCCTGAAACCTGAGCAACCTCTAGTATTTTAGTGATATTTAAATAGCTCTCTGCTACCCGGGAACCTCCAATTAGATAGGCCTCATCTGCCATTTTTACATGTGGCGCATCACTATCAGCTTCTGAATACACTGCAATTGTTTTAATCCCTAAGGCATTGCAGGTACGGATTACACGAACAGCAATCTCGCCGCGATTAGCAATTAACACTTTTTTGAACATGCCTTTCACCCTTTCTAAATAAAACTTGTTGCTTTATTACAAAGATATGTAAAAATGAAACATTCATTTGCAGTATTTTTTTCGTTTATCTCTATCTCTTAATCTTGTAAATGGAACCAGTCATTTGCCGATCATTTATCCGACAAATAACTGGTCTGATTAATAATTATTTTACCGATGCTTTTTCAGCAACTAGTTTTTGGATTTGTGCAACGGTCGCTGGATCTTCTAGTCCTGTAATGTCACCTTGAACCTTTCCTGAAACAACAATTTCCTTTAATAAACGGCGCATGATTTTTCCGCTGACTGTTTTCGGCAGCATATCAGTAAAAATTATGGTCTTTGGAACGGCAAGCTTACCAATTTGTTGAATAATCTGATCATTTATTTGTTGTTTTACTTCTTCGGTTCCTTGATAACCATCAGCAAGACGGACAAATACGAGCGGCACTTCCCCTTTAATTTCATCAGGGATTCCAATAATGGCGGTTTCAGCAACACCCAAACATCCTAGAACAGCGCTTTCCATTTCCATCGTACTTAAGCGGTGTCCAGCTACATTAAATGCGTCATCTGAACGGCCAACTACCCATAAATATCCATCATCATCTACTAACGCCAGGTCGCTCGCATAATAGCAGCCTTCTACTTGGCTAAAATAGGATGCGTAATATCGCTCTGGTTCTTTCCAAAGTGTTCTGCATAGCATAGGGAATGGTTTTCTAATAACCAGGTTTCCCAACCTTCCAGGTTTAACTGGGTTGCCTTCTTCATCAACTATTTCCATAACGGCACCTAAAAAGGCAGTTCCCGCGGCACCTGGTTTCATTGGCGTCAGCCATGCTGCCCCGGCTATAGGCGATCCCGCTGTTTCGGTTTGACCCCAAGTATTATTAATATAGACTTTCTTCTTCCCCAAAACTTCATAGGTCCATTGCCAGGTTTCCGGGTCGAAAGGCTCTCCTACAAGGGATATAACATCGAGACAAGATAAATCATATTTCTCAACTGCCTTTTCTCCCATACTTTTTAACATTCTTAATGCTGTTGGTGCCGTAAACAGTTTATTCACCCTGTATTTTTCAATGATTTGATAAAAACGATCTTTTGTTGGATAATCAACTGCCCCTTCATAGACAACAGTTGTTACACCATTCGCTAAGGCTCCTGTAATTCCCCAAATATGCATGGTTAACCAGCCGATATCTGCGGTACACCAGAAAACATCGTCATGATGATGATCCATATGATACTTGGCATAAATGTAATTCTGAATGACAAAAGCCATACCGGAATGCACAACACCTTTTGGTTTTCCTGTCGTACCACTTGTATAAAACACAATCCCGCTCTCATTCGCTTCAATTCTCTCAGGCTCACAAATGATACTTGCCGCTTTTGTCTGCTCATGCCACCAGTAATCTCGGCCATCTTTCATTTGAACCTCGGAACCTAATCGATCTACAACAATAACAGCTTCAACAGATGGAATTGATGGTAGAACGTTGTCGACTTTCTCTTTTAAAGGAATCAATTTGCCTCGGCGTTTTGTTGCATCTGCAGTGACCAATACTTTGGGCTCAAAATTGATCAGTCTGTCTGTTAATGATTTTTCGGAATAACCTGAGAAAATCGTATTGTAGATTGCACCAATTCGAAAACAGGCTAATACCGTAATAAAGGCTTCGGCCAGATTTGGAAGAAAAACAGCTACACAATCACCTTTTTTTACACCAAACGATTTAAGGACATTCGCAAAGCGATTTACTTCCGCAAGAAGCATAGTATATGTGTAAAACTTGCTATCCCCGTTTTCACCCTCCCAAATTAAGGCGGTTCGGTTTCCTGCCCCATTTTCGATATGACGATCAAGTAAATTTACACTCGGGTTACTGATGCCGTCCGTAAAAAAGCGAAAATCAGGGAGTTTTCCACTTATGGTTTCATTCCATGGTTCATACCAAACAAGTTCCCGTGCTGCCCGATCCCAAAAGGCCGCAGGATCGTCTTGGGATTGTTTAAGTAGTTCTTGAAAAGCTTCGTTGCTGCCAATGGAGGTTGAACGCACTTTTTCTTCTGCTGGATAAATAAGTTTGCTATTTGAAACGACTTGTAAAATTCCACTAATATCCATGTCATGGCTCCTTTAACAATTTTATTTATTCACCACAAAAATTGATTAGCATCCAATTTGTTTAGCAATGACCATACGTTGAACTTCAGATGTTCCTTCACCAATTTCCAAGAGTTTCGCATCACGGAAGAAACGCTCCACTTGATATTCCTTCATATATCCATATCCACCATGAATTTGAACCGCTTGGTCACATGCACGCATACATATTTCCGAAGCAAATAATTTCGCGAAGGCCGCTTCCTTCTTAAATACACGACCTTGATCCTTTAACCAAGCTGCTTTGAAAACCATATTCCTGGCTAATTCGATATTCATTGCCATGTCCGCCAGCTTAAATTGGATTGCCTGGAAGTTTGATAAACTTTTTCCAAACTGCTTTCTTTCTTTTGCATATTGAAGAGATTTTTCATATGCTCCTTGAGCAATCCCTACGGCCATTGCACCAATTCCAATTCTTCCCCCATCAAGAGTAGCTAAAAATTGCTTGTAACCGCTTCCAATTGTTCCTAGCAGATTTTCTTTCGGAACTCTTACATTTTCTAGGATTAATTCTGTAGTATTTGAGGCATGCAGACCCATTTTTTCGTAGTTGTCGAGCACAGTGAATCCTGGTGCATTGGTAGGAACGATAAATGCGCTGATACCGTTGATTCCCTTTGAGCGGTCTGTTACTGCTGTCACTGCTAAGTGATTGGCGTAACTTGCATTTGTTATAAAACATTTAGAGCCGTTAATGACCCACTCATCTCCATCAAGAACTGCTGTTGTTTGGGTTCCCCCTGCATCGGATCCTGCATTTGGTTCAGTCAATCCGAATGCTCCTAAAGATTCTCCTGTAGAAATGGGTGTTAAGTATTTTTCTTTTTGTTCGTGGGTACCAAATAAATTAAGTGGAGCCCCGCCTAAAGAAATATGAGCTGAATATGTAATTCCTGTTGATGCACACACACGACTAAGTTCTTCAACCACAATGGCAAAGCTGATCGTATCTGCTTCTCCACCACCATATTGTTCAGGGAAAGGCAGACCCATGATTCCTAGTTCTCCTAACTTCGTAAAAACATCCTTAGGGAATTCCCTCGTTCGATCTCGTTCATCTGCTCCAGGAGCAACTTCTGCATCAGCAAAATCTCGAATTAAATTTCGTATCATCTCTTGTTCTTTCGTTAAATCAAAATTCATTTATATAAAACCCCTTCCTAACTTTTCTGATTGTGTTTAGCAAAAAAGATTAAAACAAACTATTAAACTCACTAAACTCCATGCCAACCCCTTTCATTACTTTCGAAATTTTCATATAATCAGAATATAACTATTAACAGTTTTATGCTATGTACATTTCCATGAATATAGTTGTGATAAATTTGTGTCTTTTACACAAAAAACTTGAAAATGCGAAATGTACGCAGAGAAAGGATGATGAAACGTTGCAAGATACATTAACCCATCGGCAACTAAAATCCTTAATCCAAGTATCCAACGTGATCAATTCCAAATTAGATATTGATACCATTTTTGATTCAATCATGACCGAAACAATATCAGTCGTTGAAGCTGCAGGGGGAGGTTCTATATGGATTTTTGACAAAAACCAGAACCTACTCATTGCAAAATCGGCTCAAGGATTATTTTATCCACATGTTTTTAGGCAAATTAAGCTAGTTAGCGGTGAATCCATGACGGGGATGTCATTTGCCGCAAAAAAATGCCTTATGTTTTGGGATGAGGTAGAAGTTAAACAGGCACTATCTACATTAACACCATATAATAGGGATTTATTGGATCGGGCTATACCGAGTAACTTTCATTTTACTTCTGTTATTTCTTCACCTATTTTACAAAAGGGGGAGTGTATTGGCGTCATTACTTTGGACTCCTTTGAACAATCTTTGCAGTTTAAGCAAGAGGATATTAATCTATTAGAAGCGATTGGTCATCAAGCAGCCATTGCCTTGGAGAAATCCAGTCTTTATCATGAAAAGGAAATAATGGTGCGCAAGCTCTCCCATTCCATTGAAATACATAGAAACTTAGCCAATCTAGTGGTCAATGGTGAAGGAATTCAATCGATTATGAATTTTTTACATAAAACCATTGGCCAGCATATGTTTCTCTTTGATGAAATAGGAGAGCTTAGAGCTTCTGCCTGCCATTCCTCATTTTCCAAAGAAATGACCGAATATATGAAAGCGTATACAAAACAAATTATCCTAACACTGGAAAACTCACATACCGTTTCCGAAATAACATTAATTGATGATCCGTATCAATTAGTTGTATTGCCGCTTGGATCAAAACAAAAGTCTCTAGGCGGGCTAATAATTCTTTCTAAACAAAAAATGAGTAAAGTCGATATAGCTGCTCTTGAACATGCTTGCACTGTCATCTCACTTGAACTTGTAAAAGAGCAAGCCGTTTTTGAAACACAGCAGCGTTTAAGAGGAGAATTCGTGACGAAGCTTTTTTCAGGACAGATGGATGAGGTACTCATTAAGAAAGCAAAAAATTTAAATTTTGACCCTAACTGGAACTACGTGGCCATTATTATTACGATTAAAGATAAGTTAAACGAGCAAAAGGTTATTGGTGATCCCGTTCTAAGGAATTTACTCCATATGACCAATATGACATTACTTGGGAGGAACTTTCAAGTTACTGCAGTAAGGGATGAAAATCAAATTGTGGCTCTCCTATCCTTGCATTCCGGAGTTTCCTCGTCCAATTTTGTTGCTGAAATAAAAGAACTTGCAAAAAAGTTACAGCTAGAGATTAAAAATAAATATAGTGAGTTAGACGTTTTGGTTGGCATCGGAAGAATTAAGCAAGGGATTACTCTTGTTCATGGGTCATTTGTAGAAGCGACAAAGTGCATAACGTTTCTTAAAAACTATCTTTTTGAAGATAGAGTCCTTAGTTATACAGATCTAGGGGTTCAGAGGTTTATTTTACAAAATTCAAAGGAAGAATTAATCGATTTTATCCAAGAAGTATTAGGTCCCCTTATTCAATACGAACAATCTAGAAAAGGCGAATTGTTGAGTACGCTGATTGTTTATTTAGACCAGAATCAAAACATCAAGAAAACGGCTGATTCTTTACATATTCACACAAATACCTTAAGTTATCGTTTAAAAAGAATTGAGGAAATTCTATTAACAGACTTGAATGATAGTCAACCATTATTTAATATTCATTTAGCAATAAATATTTATCAATATATAAAAGATAATGACACCTTTCAGAACAATAAATAACTGCTAATTTACTGGAACACGTGTCAACTTCTCACTAGACGTCGAAAAAACCCTTGCTAATGCAAGGGTTTTACTAAAAACTAACGAAAATTGTATAGGTGAACGGAACCAATCATAATTAAGACTTCACTAATAATAAAAAAGAGAGATACATAAAAATCATGAACACTAACAGAACAAATAAAATAGAAACAAATAGAATAGATTGGTTTGACGGTGTGAAGATACCATTCGCAATTTCCCTTCTTTTCTTGGTGTATTGTATCGTCGACAACACACTCGTAATAACACCGATCACACACGCAAAGATTCCAAGAATAATGACTAGATTATTCATATAAGAATTAGAACTGATTTTCGTTGTAAAGTGTAGGGAAGTGGTTAAAAAACCTACACCTGTTATTGATATAGCTGTTCGTATCCATGCAAGATACGTTCTTTCATTTGCTAAATGCTGTTGGGCATACTTTACACTTTCACCTGGTGACTCTTCTATTTTATATATAGCTTTCATTAATGATTAAATCCCTTCATAAACACTATTAGTCCGATTTTAAAAGAAAAAAATTATACATGTACCTCTTGATCTTCCTGTGATCGATCCGAAAGCCATTTATCCCAAATTTCAGCAAACACCCCGGTCAAGACCAGTGAGACATGTCCACCTTCAAATACCTCATACGTTTTATCCTTACTTGAAACAAGGTTCAATACCGGTAGACTTTGCTTCTCTAATATAAGTGTGTCGCGTGAGCAAGAGAAGACAAAAAGCGGACAGTTTATATTTTTTAAATCCACCTTCCTCCCGCCAATCATCAATTCTCCTTTTAAGAGTTTGTTGTTTTGATAGAGATCATTAAACATTTGTTTGAAAGCGGCACCCGCAAACGAAGCAGTGTCCTTTGTCCACTTATCCATTCGGCGCCACTTTTCTACATATTTCGCATCATGTGCACGGGTGAACAGATTGATTATAGTACTTCCATCGCCCGGTGAAAGCAACCTAAACATTAAATACAGAATTTCTGAAGGAATGGTCTCATGTGCATCGGCAAAACTGTCAACACTTAGCTCCCCTTTTTGTAGTCCTTCCAGCAATTTATCAGGAAGGACGCCGATACTAAAATCGATTGGAACAGCTGCAAGGGATAAATTCTTAATTGGCAGCTCCGTTATGGATGCCAGGATGGCTGCAATGGTTCCACCTAGGCAATAACCGGCAAGGGATATTTCCTTTGCACCTGAATGTCGTAAAGCTCGTTTTAAGCTGTTTTCTAGATAATCAATGATATATTTATCAAGTGTGATATCAGAATCTTCGTGTCCAGGGGAGCCCCAATCTAATAGGTAGACATCATAGCCGCGCTCGGTAAGTCCGCCTACAACGCTGCTTCCTTCACCAATGTCAAGAATGTACACCTTATTTAACAGAGAGTAGACTAGAAATACTGGGATCGCATGTCTTTTTTCCTTTGCAGGATGATACCATAAGGTTGCTTTATTTTTCTTCCAGACAGCCTGTCTCGGTGTTGGTATAATTTCTGGCTTTGGCTCTGTCATAATTTTATAAAGCTGGTTCCACCGCTTCGTTTCTTTTTCTACGTCTAAGCTTGGAAAAAGATTTGTTCCTAATTCTTTCATTATTATCACTGCTCTCTAAATGTTATTTATTTATACCAGAAAGAACTAGATCTTTATCCTGCTTTTTTTCTGGTTCTTTTTTTGGCTTTTCCCGCACGATTCCGATGAGTCCTCTCTCAATTTCTTTCCGCAATCCCTGAAGATCATCATTTATTTTTTTAGTTTCCGCCACCTCTTTAGCCATTTTTTGAACTTCATTCTTCATTTGCATAACAATATTTACGATTTCTTCGAACATGCCTGCATTTTCTTTCGTAATTGAACTTACACTGTCTTGTAATTTCCAAATTTGTTCTTCTAAAATATCTATTTTTTCTTCTGTCTGAATCGATAGCTTTGCGGCATTCGCAACATCTTTCTTTGTCGGGATATTCAATAGAGAAGCAAAAAGTTCTTGGTTCTTTCTAAGCTTCTCTAGGTACACTGAATAGTTATTAATTCCGAAACTTGCTGTGCGAACAAATTCTTTGTTATCTGCGATGTTATATAATAGGCCAGTTAATTGTTTGTCCCACATTTCACTCAATTGGTTCAATCCCATAAATGGATCATATTTTTTTTCATTTGACATGCTGTCGCTCTCCTTAAAATTAAGACTTTTAAAGTTCTTCCGTTTTTTCTAAATATTTATTTAGCGGGAATAAAAGTTCTTTGAATTGTGTTGTTAACAAATTGACAAATCCTTTTTGATATTCATAGAGCGGATTTACAGCTTGTTTTACAGTATTGATATATTGCAATCTTCCTTTTTTCCTAAGTTCAATAGACTGATTAATCATTTCTAGATACAACTCCATCGCCTGGAAGCTTTCGATGGTTTGTCGCGGAGTACTTAAGAGCGATAATAATGAATTTTGAATCTGATCAAATTGCGCATTAATTTCTTCATAAGACCTATTTGGAAAAAATTGCTGTAAGATGGTGGTTGACATTAAAAACTCATCGCGGGCAGTCTTTTCCCATTCAGTAAATTCCTTAATAAATTGCTCTGCTATTGTTTCTATATTTCCCTGATTCCGTTTTACACTTTCAGAGAAATGCTTTACCTCTTTTAAGAAGAATTCGTCACGACGATCAGCACACTTGTCCCATTGATCTAATTCATGAAATGCATATCTCCAGAGTAGGTCTAGGCTAGAAAGCGATGCATCCTTTTCGCCATCAACAGTGATGTCCTCATTCTGTTCTTCCTCTACTAATAGTTCATCTACCGTTTCGGCAACTTCCTGTTTTTTCTTTCCCGTTTTTGTTTCTTTCAATGACTCTTTTAGATTCTCTTTTTTTGCAGCCATATTCGTATCATCCTTTTATAAATATTTTACTAATTTATTTTCACCCATTTTTGAGACTCGTTGTTTTGGTTTTCCGAAAAGGAATATGAGGATTGCTGCTAGCACCATAGCTACAGACATTCCATAAATGGATGTATCAAAACCACCTGGTGGATTTGTACCAGAATTTTGAATGAGTTGCCCAAAAATAACTGGAGCAACAATACCGGATGAAGACATAATTCCATAATAAGTACCTGCCATCACACCCTTACGCTCGGGGAGTAAACTGATGACTACTGCCGGATTAAGTGTGTTGATGGTGACAACTAATGTGTTTACTAGCGAAAGGATGATGATAATGGAACCTGCTCCATTCACTAGAGGATAAAGCGCGTATAATACACCTGCTAGAACCACACAAATACCAGTAAACAAAACTCTCGACATCCATAAACTTTGAGTTTTTTTGAATAAACGATCGGAACAAAAAGCAAGGAAGATTCCTAAAAGTGCCCCAATTAATCCGGAGATGGCAATCACATTGGCTGCCTGTTGTTCAGATAATCCCTTTACTTTGATTAGATATGCAGGATTAAAGGTAAGTCCGAAGACAATAATTGAATAGGCGATAAATGCTACTAAGACTGTTAAAATAAAAATAGGAGATCGTAACGCCTTCCAGACATCTTTCCCATTTTTGTCTTGTTCGTTTTTCTGTCTACCTTCATCTTCTTCTAATGAATCATCTGCTCTAAGCCTGCCTAGCCATAGCCAAGCTATTAACCAGAGAAAGCTACAAATACCAGAAATAAAAAATGCTTGTTTCCAGCCGTAATTTGAAATTAGAAAAACCATTATTGGGGCTGTAACGGCTATGCCCACAACATTGCCAAAATTTATTATCGATATGGCAAGAGCTCGCGATTCAGGTTTAAACCATTTACTAATATGACTGACGGCAGTTGCAGAAAAAGCACCCTCTCCAGCACCCAGTAATACTCTACTAAATATCAATAATGGTAAACTTGAAACAAACAGCACCATCGATTGAGCGATTGTCCAAATAATCGCCATAATAGCTAGGAGCTTACCTGTGCCCAACCGGTCCGACAAAGCACCGCCTAGTATTCCAGCTATGGAGAACAACCAAAAAAAACTACTAGCTACTATTCCAAACTGAGTTGAGGTAAGATCTAAATCCTTCATAATATGGATACCGGCCAATCCCGTAATGGACTTATCAGCAAAATTAACAATGGACATAATAAAAAGTGCAAGTAAAATAATCCATTTCGCCCAACGTTTCATCAAAGATCCTACCTTTCATTTTTTGATTAAAGCCACCATCATACCTTAGGTGAAAAATTCACCTGCAAGGCCTGCCTATCGAGCACGAGCAGGTGCATTTTGGAAAAATAGAATCATATTTATTATTTTTTTTATTAAGGCGTTACGATATTGATAAAACGGTCGAACTCATCTAAGAGTGATAAAAATTCATTCAGTTTCGTTTGGTCACCAGAAATCAGTAATTTACCTGATGCTACTGCTTGTTCAGGTGAAAGAAGACCCAGGCCAATTCCATAAAATATTAATTGATTAAGAGTTAAGGTAACATCCGGGTTAGCGTCTACCATGCCTTCTTTATAAATCAAAACAGCATTTTCAATATAAATGGCATATTTTTGGTTAGAATCTGATAGAGTTACATTCAACGTTATTTTTTTTCCATCTGCTTTTGGTCCGTTTAATTTAACTGCCATCAGTTTTAAGAAATCATCTACCGGCATATGGTGAACGATTCCAGAAACATCTAATGGGGCATTATCTTTATTCATTCCATTTCTTAGTTCGGATGCACCAACAAGATAAATATTCCGCCAATTGGCTGATTCCGCTTGGTACCCTAATTGTTCGAAGGCATCAGCTAATAAATGTTTGGCTTCGGTATTTTCTGGGTCGGCCATTACAACGTTTTTTAATACCTGCGCTACCCAGCGGTATTCCCCGTTTTCAAAGTCAGCTTTTGCTTTTTCCAAAATCGCAGCCGCTCCACCCATGTATTCTACATATTTAAGACCCGCTTCTACTTGTGGTAGTGGATCTAAATCTGATGGGTGTGCACTATAATAGCCTAAGTAAAAATTATATATCCCCTTTGCATTATGCTTTAAGGTACCGTAATACCCGCGATTGCCCCAATACATATCCAAGGATTTTGGAAGCTTGATGGTTTCAGCTATTTCTTCCATCGTTAACCCATGATTTGCTAACCGCACAGTCTGGTCATGCATGTATTTATATAAATCGCGCTGCAATTTCAAATGTCCTAAAGCCCGATCTTTGCCCCAAACAGGCCATGCATGGATCATAAGTAAGGCATCAATCTCTTCTTGTTCAAATAAATGAATCGTCTTATCGAGTGAATTTGCCCAATGCAGGGCATCCCGTGTTTTTGCACCTCTTACCGTATAAATTTGGTGCATTAATTGATTTGCGTTCTCTGAAACAAATAATGCTTTGCAGTCTTTGATATAAAAATGCATTTCAGCTGGTGCTTCTGTGTTTGGCGTTAACAAAAATTTGAAGGTTACCCCATCAATCTCCATGGTATGGACCTCGTTTTCAATTTCAAACGTAGGCAGCGCAAAACTCATCGTCCCAGAACTCATAGTAGAACCAATGCCGATAGAAACAGAGCCTGTCCTGCCATCTGGTATATTTTTACCAAACTGATACTCGGCACGGCGCGCCATGATGGTACCTAAAAGGACATTTTCACTTAAGGCTTCTTTCGTAAAATGCTGCGGAACAATAATTGGGATCGCCGGATCAGCGGCATATTTTAGAACAGCTTGAATTCCCCCAAAATGGTCCGCATGACTTTGACTGATAATAATAGCTGAAACGGGCTTTCTTGGACGATGTTTATAATATAATTCCATTGCAGCCTTAGCGGTTTCCGTACTTGCTGATGTATCACAGACAATGACTCCTTGTTTACCTTCAATAAAGAAAGTGGTGGCGATGGATTGTCCACGAACTTGATAAATACCTTCTACTACTTCAAATAAACCGGATATAGCCTGTAATTGTGCATTTCGCCAAAGACTTGGGTTCACGGTTTCTGGAGCAGAGTCGTCAAGAAATTCTAACTGATTCATGTCCCAAACGACTTCCCCAGATTGATTTTTAATCGTGCTAGATTCTAAAGGTGCAATAAAACCGCGTTTTGCGTCTATGAAATCCTGTTGATCTTCGAAATTTAATGATTCATAGACTGATAGATTTGCCTCTTTTGTAAATGAAGTGGCGGATTTATTTGGATGAGATATTTTGCTTTTCATAAGAACCTCCAAAGATTGTTGTTTTTTCATTCACTAAAAAAGGAAAACACTTTTGACTTCCTGGCAATCATGTCAGGTCCACGACCCTACATTCACAGGAGGTTTCAAGTGTTTTCCGTATTACAAGATTGCCGATGTTCGGTTTAAGCCTCTATAGCTTTTAACTCAAACACTTCATTTACCACTTTGGTGATAATCTGTGCTGGTATCTTGAAGAAAACTCCTGCTGGGTCATGGTGAACTGCCGGCACTAATAGATGCAGCTTATCTTCGTTACATTCAAATTCTGCAAAACTGTCAGGTAAATTTACCGCTTTGCGGAGATCTCTTATATATTCGATCACTTCCGCTAAACATTCTTCTGGTTGTTCTGATGGATTGACAATACCTAACGCTTGCGCAAATCCTGTGATTCGTGGCAAGTAGTATCCAGGCAAAGATTCCATTACGTTTGGCAAAAGCACAGCATTCGCTAGTCCATGCGGAATATTGAATTTTGCCCCTATCGCATGTGCCATATTGTGAATGGGAACGGCATTCAGACATAAACAAAAAGCAGAAATGGCCATTGAACTTGCCATCAGCATATTCGCTCTTGCTGAAAGATCGCCTCCGTTGTGTACCGCAGTCTGTAAATGATCAACAATCATACGAATCGATTGCAAGGCATAGGCATCTGTCATCGGATTGGCCTTTGGTGAAAAATAAGCTTCCACTGCATGTGTCAAGGCATCAAATCCTGTAAAGGCAGTGATTTTAGGAGGAAGTCCTAACGTTAAATCCGGGTCTAGTATCGCCATATCTGCATTGATAAATGGATGAAGAAGGTTTGTTTTCATTCCAATTTTTTCATTAAGAATAACCGCTACTGGTGATACTTCAGCACCCGTTCCCGCCGTTGTTGCAATTGCTACATGCGGAATCGGAATAAATTGCGCCTCCGGCCACCATTCCATTACATTTCCGGTAAGCAGCGAGTCACGGATATCATCCAGACCTTTATGAATCATCCACTTGATCCCTTTAACTGTATCTAAGACGCTGCCTCCGCCAAGAGCAATGAAGGAATCACCGTTGCACTCTTTAAAGAAACGGGCTCCGCGATTAATGATTTCACCTTTTGCATCCTGTTCAATCTCTTCAAACACTCCGACTAGCTCTGGTGTCCCAGGCATGAGTTCAAACAATTCTATAATTTTCTTTGTAATTCCGGCTTGGGTTAACCCTTTATCCGTATAAAGCACTGCTCGTTTACCGCCAAGCCCCTTAATCATCTCAGGAAGCAACGTTCTAGATCCCGCCCCGCTATTGACAACCGTTCTTACAGAAAATTGAAAAAATGATATCGACATACAGTCACCTGCTTTTTTAGATTTTTATTAATAAATGGATCTAAGTTATCCCAATAACATTTGATACCATGTTCTTTGGCTTAGTTCAGGTACTAGTGAGCAGTGGACATGCTTGACTTGAGAATATTCGTCCAACGCATGACGTCCTAGTTCCCTGCCAAACCCGCTTTGCTTGTATCCGCCAAATGGCGCATCACTTCTGAGCATGTGCCAATCATTGATCCAGATCGTACCAGCCTTTAATTCACGGGCTATTTTCATTCCTTCGTTCACATCCTTAGTCCAAACACCACCTGCTAATCCATAAATGGTATCGTTCGCTATTTGAATTGCCTCTTCAACAGTGGAGTAACGAATGACGGAGAGAACAGGACCAAATATTTCTTCTCTCGCAATCTTCATATCATTATGAACATCTGCAAAAATAGTAGGTTCAACAAAATATCCATCTTCAAATCCTTCTACGATTCTACGCTTTCCACCGCAAACCAATCGCGCCCCTTCTTGAATACCGGATTCAATATACGAAAGAACGGTATCCAACTGCTGCTGTGATACCAGCGGACCCATACCTGTCGCGATATCTAATGGATTTCCAATTGTAATGGTGCTTGCAAGCTTCGATAATTGTTCAATGACTTGTTCATAAATGGATTCATGTACAAGAACACGAGTCCCAGATTCACAAATTTGTCCAGAGTGCGATAAGAAACCGAATAAAATTCCTGGAATGGTAATACTCAAGTCCGCATCCGGCAACACGATTGCTGGTGATTTCCCCCCTAACTCAAGCGTTACGCGTTTCACCGTTCCGGCTGCCATCTGCATAATACGGCTACCGACTTCTGTAGATCCGGTAAAAGCGACTTTGTCCACACTTGGATGGGTCACGAGTGCTTCTCCAATGCTCGCTCCAGGACCAGGTACAACATTGAATACACCAGCTGGTATTCCTGCTTCGGTAGCCAATTCCGCTAATTTCAATGTAGATAATGGCGTATTGGAAGCTGGTTTGACCACAATAGAGTTCCCCATTGCTAACGCCGGAGCCAATTTCCACATAGCCAAGATCATTGGAAAATTCCAAGCGGTAACTGCCGCTACAACTCCAATCGGTTCCCGCCAGACCTGGTTATTGCTTGGTCCAGGGAATGGTAAAGTAGGAAGGGATTCGACATAGGGATACTCAACTGTGAACTTTGCTGTTTGCTGTAAGAGATCAACAATGGTTAAGATGTCCATGTTTGAAATACGTCGTAGTGTTGCTCCTGAACTAATTGATTCTAAGTACCCCAATTCTTCTGCATGTTCCAGAATCTTGTTTCCAAATTGGATGAGTACGTTCGCACGTTCTTGAGGAGTTTTTTTAGACCATACCCCCGAATCAAAAGCCTGACGTGCAGATGAAACGGCCGCCTCCACATCTTCTTTACCGGCTTTTGCCACCTTTGCTGCGATTTCACCGGTTGCAGGGTTTACTACCTCAAATGTTTCTCCGCTTATCGCTGGTTTCCATTCCCCGTTAATAAAGAGTGGAAATTCCAATGTGTGCACAGCTGCTTTCATAGCCATTCCTCCTTCTTATTTCAAAAAACATTCTTATTTTAAAAAAAGTACCTTATGAAACTACTTAACTTCCACTTCTTCAACACGCAAAGCTCTTCTTAAAATCTTACCTGTGCTATTTTTAGGTAATTCCTTCATAAATTCCATTTGCTTTGGCAGCTTGTACTTTGCTAGTTTGTCTTGGCAGAAGAACAGGATGTCATCCATCGTTATACTTTCATCATTCATGACTACGAAAGCTTTCACGATTTCTCCGTATTCTTTATCACGTATTCCGATCACAGCACATTCCACAATGGCCGGGTGTTGGTATAATACTTCCTCCACTTCTCTCGGATAGACATTGTATCCGCCAACGAGGATCATATCTTTTTTACGGTCAACGATATAAATGTATCCGTCTTCATCCATTCGAGCTAAATCTCCCGTGTAAAACCATCCGTCTTTCAAAGCAGAAGCCGTAGCTTCTGGCATTCCCAAATAGCCCATCATCACATTTGGACCTTTTACAATTAATTCACCGATTTCTCCACTAGGAACTTCCATTCCATTGTGATCGACAACTTTATTCACTACTTCCGGTATATCTAAACCCACAGAGCCTGGTTTACGTTTTCCTCTTAACGGATTGAAGGCTGTCACGGGAGCCGTTTCAGAAAGACCATATCCCTCTAAAATGGAAACCTTATACTTCTCTTCGAATCTATGTAATAATTCAACTGGAATCGAAGCACCTCCTGAAAAACAAGCCCGAATCGATGAAAAATCTTCTGCTGTCGCTCCTGGAACCTGTAACAGAAAACTAAACATGGTGGGAACTCCGGCAAATAATGTTGCTTTTTCTTTTCTAATAGTGTTTATTACTTCGGTTGGGCTAAATTTCGGAACAATCACTATGGCTGCCCCGCACGCAATCGGAATGTTAATGCAAGTTGCTATACAAAACACATGAAACATAGGAAGAACCGCAATGATACGATCTTCTTCGGTGAACTCAGCAAGCTGGGACATCGAAGCAGCATTGGAAGCCATATTTCGATGAGATAGCATGGCGCCTTTCGGTTTACCTGTTGTGCCGGAGGTATAAAGAATGACGGCCAAATCGTCTTCTTCAATGGAAGGGCTTTCAAATTTTTCTGTTGGATCCAGAATAAGACGCTCCCAAGTCCATTCGAATTGTATTGAATCAGTGTAGATAACCATTTTCAAATGTTCTAGTTTCTCTCTCAATGGAGATAATGTCGCTTCTAAAGACGAATCGGCAATCACAGCTTTTGCTTGGCTATTCGATAAAATATAGGATATTTCTCCTGAAGTATAGGAAGGATTTATCGGGACTACCACTGCACCTGCTCGAAGAATCCCATAGTAAGCAATGACAAACTCTGGACAATTCCCTAGCATAATCGCTACTTTATCTCCTTTTTTGATTCCTCCAGCCGCTAACCCGGCTGCAGCAGAATCTACATAACTATCAAGTTCTGCATACGTCGTACTTTCATACAGATACGTATAAGCGGTGCGATTTGGAAATCTTGCTGCACTGTACTTTAAACTCTCATTTAAATTCATACTTTCTTCCTCCTTTTAAATTTTTTAGAAAATTATTAATTGCTTGAATTTAGTATATATATAATTTACACTTAAATAAATCAACCATTAATGAAGTTAATATAAGCTGAGCTTCTATATTAAAAAGGAGAAACCTATGCATATTGAACAATTGGAATACATTGTAAAGGTTGCAGAAACAGGGTCGATTTCAATAGCTGCAGAGAAGCTCCATGTTTCACAATCGGGGATCAGTCAATCCATTACTAGATTAGAAGAGGAGTTGGGTGTTAAATTATTTACTCGTCACCGACGACTCGGCGCCGTTCCTACTCCTGAAGGCAAAACGTTAATTAAAAAGGCATACGAGGTATTAGTAAGACTTCAAGAATTTAAAGAGGAAGCCCAATCCTTCAACAGTGTTATTTCAGGAAATTTAAAGCTATCATCGATCCCTGGCTTTATGTTGTTCCTGTTAGAACCTTTATCTTCCTTTAAAAACGCTTTCCCAAATGTAAATATAGAAATCTCGGAAAAAAGCACACAGCACATTATTGAACATGTCGAAAATAACCAGATTGATATTGGCCTCATCACGATTTACGAGGAATTAATAAAAAAAAGAGAAGATTTGCGATTTGAAGTCATACTCGAAGGAAAGATGAAGGTGTATGTAGGCAAAACGTCACCTTTAGCGTTAACTAAATCGATCACCCCCCAACAATTAATGTCACAAAACGTGATTTTATATAATGGTGATTATGTGAAACGCTTTGCGAATGATTTAATGAGTCATTTTGGTCCTATGAATATTTTATTTACCTCTGATAATACCGAAGTCATAAAAAAGGCAATTTTAGAGGGATTAGGAGTCAGCTTCGGGCCAGATTTTTCTCACAAAAATGATCCTCTTGTAGTAAGCGGCGAAATCGTTCCAATCGATATCATCAATTACGAACAGGAAAAAATAGGTGTAGGCTGGGTACGCTCGGAGAATAATCATTTTTCTATTAACACAAAGAGGTTTTTAGAACACTTTAATTTCCATTCCCGCATGCTGGCATATTCAACAAAATGATTATTAATAGAGAAAACACCCATCCAAAAATGTAACGGGTTTACTTATGAAATGCCAAACGACAAAAAATAAATCAAATCACAAGAAATCAGATCGTTTCCGTGATAAGATTCACAGTTAAATTCACTTCAAAAAGACTTAGAGGAATATCTCCTCTAAGTCTTTTTACCAATTCATGCGTCATACTTGTGTAATTTAGACTGGATTGTGTTCCATTAGTTAATGTCTTATTGTGTTAATAGTTTCTGAGCCACTATATACCCCGATCCACCATTTACCCCATGTCCGGGCCAAGTTGCGGCTCCGAGCATATACACATTAGGAATTGCTGTCTGATGACCCGGCTGCCCTGGTAATGGTCTCAAAAGATAACTCTGGCCTAAATCATGTGCACCACCGTACGGATCCCCCGGACCAGCATTCGGGTTATACTTAGCAATTGTGTCTGGTGTGACCACGTATTTTCCAATAATCGCACTTGGGATGTTTGGTATATGCCTGCTGACCACGTTAAGCACGCGTTCAGTAAATCGCTCTGTCAATTCATGAGACCATGTCCCATCTCCCACATCGATGAGATTTGCCGCATCCCCGCTTGGTCTTATAGGTACTTCCAGCACTTGAATACGCATGATGGCCTTTCCTGATGGTGCCCGCGTAGGATCAAGATTTGTCGAACAGTCTACGGTAAAGGTCGGATTTGACGGAAGCAGATTAGCTGCGCCTTGGGCAATAGCAAGGGTAAATCCATCTAGCCCATCTGTTAGATGTGGCTGACCGACACGATTAAACCGCTTGTCCGGCCAGTTTGGCGGCTCACTCAGAGCTAAATGAATTTGCACACATCCTCTGCCGTATCGATACTGTTTTGCTTGCGCGCGCAGTGGTGGTGATATTTCGGTATCGGCTAAAAGCGAGAGATACAGCTGATCAGGTGTGGTGGAGGCCACGACCGCGTGTTTGGCACGGTATTTTTTCCCCTTTGAGGTCCTTACGCCAACTGCTCTACCATTTTCCACTAATATCCGCTCGACCTGATTCTTTGTAAGAATTTCCCCGCCTTGGTCCATGATTAGCTGAGCTAATGCTTGAACTAACTTCTCGCTGCCGCCCTCCGGTATTGGCATTCCGCCACCCATCAATGCCATCACGGTGAGCGGCACCCAAATTCCACTTCCCACCTCATCCGGTGTGCGGCCAAGGTGAGTGACCCAGGAAGCAAGCATTGCCCTCGTCACAGGTGACTGAAGCGAACTAACCGTATTACGGGCCGTTGAAACGAGCGATGCAGCAAATGGTGAATAACCCACGCCGCCTTCTTGATGAAGTAAGCGCTGGATGATAGGTGCAGCTTCTGGACTGGAAAGATCCATGTTAAATAACCCAAAAACATCGTTTACATAAGGATTTAACTGTTCAAACATGCCTGCCAGCACCGTGCCATCACCAGGAGCCAACCGTTCCACCTCAGCAATGAGCTCCTCAAAGGAAGTAGGAAGGACCGATGTTCTTCCGTCTTCGATTGAAACGCCAGTCGGCAGGTCTGTATTTAAATAGCGAAGCCCGCGTGCTTCTAAGTCCTCTCTTAACTCTGCGTAAGCTGGTCCGGTTGTAAAGAGCGGATGAGCAGCAGCATAGACATCATGTTTGAAACCTGGCAGTGTCAGCTCTTCTGTGCGAAGAAATCCTCCTGGACGGTCATTTTTTTCTAAAACTAATACACTTCTCCCGGCCCGTGTTAAATAGGCAGCCGTTATTAACGCATTATGGCCGCTGCCAATAATAATTACATCAAATTTTCCCATCATATCTCTCCTTTTACGATATCTACGTAAAAGGATATTATGGTTTTTAGATATTAAGCACTAAATCTAGGACATTTATAAAAAATATTTCAGGACGTCTCTACCATAAAGAAGGCACTCAAAATATGAAATCTTTAATTTATGTATTAAGTACTTTAAACCTAGATATATCAACATAAATACACACGCTATTTCTAGTGTGAAATAGCGTGTGTATTGGTTTGTTATTTGCTTGTTTGCACCCCAGAAGTAAACCAGCTACCAAAAATGAAGGGAGTTTTCTTTTGAGAATCAATGATTAATTAAAACGTGCTTTTAAGTCTTCTAGAGTAAGTTTATCTGTTTTTTCAACTGGCTTATTGGATGTAGGGAAGTACGGATTGATGGACATGAAGTTCTTTTCGACATAATTGAAGTCAATAATATCAACGACTCCATCCTTGTTAAGATCTTCTTTCAATCTATCCCCTGAAATTCCAGCATTATTTGCCACAAGCTTTGCGTCATAAATATCGATTACATGATCTCCGTTGACATCTCCAGCAGCAGCCGTATCCGTATAGACATTATAGAAAATACCTTGGACTACTCCATCGATCGTCCTGCTTAAAGTTACTTTTTTGTTGTATTGGAAATGGCCTGGAATATCGACAACTAATGTATATTCTTCACTCGTTGCAGGAATATCCGTTATCGTCATATACCCTCTATTTGAAATATCAGCAGGGTACTTTTTACCTTTTTTATCCACTAGATAAGCTTTTGTCCCAATCTTTGAATAGTCTAAATCATAATTATCAAAATTAACTGCTTCACCATGATAGTACCCTTCGAACCATGAGTGTTGGGAAATGAATTTAAACCTTTCAGCAAACGTTGGTAAAGAAGACTTACTACCAGAGCTTGTTTGATATGAAGATTCTTGATAATAGAATGTACTTTCTACCATGTAATTATGGTCATCGACTACTTTTAATGTTATATCCAATAAATCAATATCATCATTAATAGAAACTGGTAATTGTGTCTTTTTGTCTGAAATATCTACAGCAAATGCTGAAATATTAGACCACGTGCTTTCTGTAATTTGTGGCTTTGCGACATTAATAGTCCAATTATTTTTCTTAGCAAGATCCTCTAACTGTTTTGATGGCTTAACGTCTACAACCTTATAATAATTAGGGACATCGATTGTAACAGAAGCGCTTGTTAAATCTTTCGCGTTTTGAACCGTAAATTTATTTACAAACTCTGATCCAAGACTTACACCTTTTGTATTGTTTTTTAATAAGGAATATTGATCTCCTTTATCAATAAAAGTAAATTCTGGGAAAATCGGATTTCCTGCTGTAGCGTAATCATAGGTATAGATTCTTACATTTGTTGGATAGGTTGCATATTCTTCTGGTAAAACACCAAATTTAAATTCACCATTTGCATTTGGGAAAAATTCAGCTGTTGGCCAAAAAGAATCTTGATAAGCGTACGCGGTATTTGCCTCTTGAGAGATGTCATGTCCTCTACTTTTTAAATAGTCAATCGTATCATCATACAATTTTCCATGTACCCAATATGCTGTATAATCTTGTCCGTCATAACTTTCAGTTGTTAAATCTGAACTTGAAAGTTCTTTGATTCCTGTTTTCTTATCAAATTCCAAAGTTGGAGCTGTATTATCGATCACCATGTCATTATCGATTTTATATGTTTTACCATCTACCCCTGTACCAATATAAGAAACAATGTATTTACCTTCTTTAAGTGGTTCATATTCAAGTGCTAAAGGTTTATTCGGATCACCTGTAAAATGTTTTACTTCACCTGAAAATCCGAAAAATATAAAGTAATCCGTATCAACTGACGCATTTTCTAAATTGAATGTGCCATAAAACCCAATTGGTTTTCCTTCTAGATTGCTAACCACTACATCAATCGTTTTCATATGACTATTTAACTTGAAACTGACTGGTGTAAACGGCTCGATGTATGGATGAAAGTTACTAAGGTCATTCGTAATTGCATGTTTAAAAAATTCTAGTTTTTCGAAACCAGGTTTAGAATAACGAACATGGAAAGGAATTTGATATTCTGCAGTTTTCGACTCATTTTCTATATAAATATATCCCTGATATATACCAAATTCTGCATTAGCGGGAATTGATATTTCTGCATTCATAGTTTTACTCTCATTACCATTCACTTCAATCGATGATGGTAATTGAAGCGTCACACCATTCTTACCAGCTTCCTTTGAGACACCATCGATTGTTAAAAATTCAACTCTAGTATGATATGCTTCTAGTTCACTACTTAAATTTTTAATAGAAATCGATGTTGCTCTATTTTGAGTCTCACTTGATTGTGCAATACTACCAAAAGGGATAGATCCTGAAATGTCATCGATTTCTATTTTTAATCCATTTTCATCTAAGGTAGTCGTCTTATTTTGTACTTCAAATAACGTTGTATTGTGGACTGCCTCATAAGCATCTACACGTCCTGCTCCAACTTCATTCACATTGTACGTACGACCTTTTAAAGGATCAGCAGTATTCATAAGCGCTGCCTTTACATCTGCAACTGTATATTCTGGATGAGATTGTAATAATAAGGCTGCAACTCCAGCAACATGTGGTGTTGCCATGGATGTTCCACTTAAACTTGCATAACCACTAGAATAATCGACACCATCTTCTGGGCTATTAATATATTCTGGAACAGTAGACAAGGTGGAAACCCCAGGTGCTACTACATCTGGCTTAATATCAAAGTTATTACTAACTGGGCCACGTGAGCTAAAATCAGCTAATACATCACCTGTAGTCATATTTGACTGTAAGTCTGTTAATTTAAGTTTAACTGTAGGCTCTGCTTTTAATTTTTCTGAAAGTTTTACTCCGTCTGCCTGTAACATTTTAAATGTTGGGACATAACCATGATTTTCACCTAAGAAAAATGGAATTTCGCCATCTTCGTTATTGTAAAGTAAAACTGCTGATGCACCTTTTTCATGCGCACGTCGGATTTTTTCATCAAACGAGATAGTGCCACGAGAAATTAATGCCACTTTCCCATTAACGTCTTTATCAATATAATCATCTTCTGTACCAATTCCTACCTCAACAACATCAAACTCTTTATCTATTAACTGTAGATAATCTTTACCAAGACCATGCCCCATTAAAGTATTTTGAACTGAAATTCCGGCTAAACTCGCCTTAACGGTTGGAATATCAGTCGGTACATCACTTGCACCAACAGTGATTGCTAGTGGAGAAGCACCTGGTGAACCTAACGTACCAGGATTTGGCCCTGCATTTCCCCCAGCTATAACGGGTATTACCCCTTTTAATGCTGCATTGTTGATTGCTACAGATGTAGCGTCTAAGGAATGATTATTACTATTACCTAATGATAGATTAATAACATCCATACCATCTTCTACAGCTCTTTCTATACCTGCGATAACCGATGAATCATATCCTGATCCATACTCACCTAATACTCGATATGCATACAAGTCAACATTTGGAGCTACACCAGTCATGGCATATTCAACATCATTTTTAGGGTTAGATGCGATGGTTCCAGCAACATGAGTTCCGTGTTCTGTATAGTATGCACTACCATTTATCGTTTCAGGTTGACCAGATGCAAGCCACTCTGCTCTAGTTGTTTCCATTGGATCAGAGTCATTTTCGACAAAATCATAGCCGCCTTTATAAACATCTTTTAAATCAGGGTGATTATAGTCAATCCCTGTATCAAGTACTCCGACTTTTATCCCTTGTCCATTAATATTTTCAGCGTGTAATTTATCTACGCCTAGATGAGGGAGTGCAGGAGGTACTACTTTGGAAGGTGAATTTTCCTCATTTATAGACTCACTCTTTGGCAGAGTGATCACATTATCTTTCCAAATGCGTTTCACAACACCTGTTTCAAGAAGCGTGTTAATTTGATTGGTTGGAATCGTCATTGCTACACCATTAAAAACATTTTCATATGTATGTTTTATTTGAAATGGTATCGATTCTTTGGATGTTGATTGATCAGCCTTCTTTTTGTTGAAAAGTTCAACCACGCGACTCTTAAAGTATTCTTGTTCCCCTCTAATCTTTTCTTTTTTCTTTTTAGATGCGTCCTTTGTTATTGCCTGTTGAGTGGTTTCAACGGGTGATGTTTTAAGTTCAACAATAACATTTGCTGTCTTTTCCTTTAATGACAATAACTTCGGATCAATAATAAAGCCTTCCTGAGGTGTTAATCTCTTAATAGACTGTCTATGTTCTTCAGATAGTTCCTTTAAAATCGCTTCAGCAGAATTCGTTATAGCATATACTTTAGGTTGAGGTGAAATATATGAGGTTACAACAGATGATGCCATTATACCCGTTACCATCATACTCAGAAATTTCTTCTTACTCTTCTTCATCCTTAGACTCTCCTTCTTCCTATCAAATTTCTGAAACTATTAATCTATCAATCTTTTTCCAATAGAAAACGCTTGCAATACTAGGGAAATTAAGAGAACATAAACTAAGCAAGAAGCGTTCTGCCTACTATCCTTTCTATTTATTTAAAATTTAGAATTATTCAAATTAATTGTATAACTACTAATTTACTTAGTAAATTTAAGGTTTGTAATAGTAACTTCATAATTTTTAATATAAAAAATACTTGAGGGTAATGTTAAAAGGTGGTCATTTATGCACATACAAAAACTAGAAGTACTTGTTGAAGTAGCTAAAACAAGATCCATATCAATCGCATCGCAAAATCTTCATATGAGTCAATCTGGTATCAGCCAGACCATTACTAAAATAGAAGAGGAGCTTGGAATCAAAATATTCGTACGATCTCGCCTTGGGGCCATATTAACACCTGACGGAACTAATATTGTAAAAAAAGCAGATGAGCTTTTGTTAAAATACGAAGAATTGATGAACGAGGCTCGAAAAAGTTCAGAAATCCATTCTGGTAAGCTACGAATATCTACAGTACCAGCTTTTATAAACTTTTTATTAAAACCTTTAAAAGAAATTAGAAATCTGTATCCTCATTCCACCATCGAATTTTTAGAACAAATCACGGAATCTACAGTTGAATTTGTACGGCAGGGTAAAACAGATATCGGCCTAATCTGCCTCTATGAAGACATATTAAAGAAAATTGAGGATTTACATTTCGAGGTAATCCTTGAAGGAAAAATGAAAGTTTATGTTGGCAGTGACTCGCCTTTTGCAAGTAAGAAGACCATAACCCCAGAAGAAATACTTCAGCAGGAGGTAGTCCTATATAACGGTGATTATATAAAATGGTTCATTCATCATTTTCAACTTACATTTGGTAAAATGAATATATTATTTTCATCAAACAACACGGAAGAGTTATTGCGGTCAATTTCAGATGGTTTGGCCATTAGCTTTGCGCCTGATATCGTTATGAAAAACAATCCACTTGTATTAGCAGGTAAAATTGTTGATGTCGATATTATTAATTATGCACCCATAAATACGGCTCTTGGATTCATTCATCAAAAGAAAAAACGACCTTCTGAAATTGAAAGGCACTATATTCGCTTTCTTAAATCTGAAATGAATAAATATTTTACTTGACGCCATATTCAACATTCGAATAGGGCATTTTTTTAATTGTTGTTTACCATAATAATGTAGAAAGAATAAATTTCCCTATTTTACACATAATTAGAAAAAACATTTTAGAGGGATAAAGATGAACTTAAAAAATGGCGATAAGGATAAAGGTGAGGGCTCAAATAAAAAGAACGATCGAAATTGGCTTGAACGATTATCAAAATCGAATGATTTCGTTCATGAGCATACATCATTAAAAGACGAAGCACCATTTTGGATATCTTATTATCGCACCCTCATTTCATCAGACATTTTACATCAAGATGTTCTGCCCTATTTAAATGAACATCTTTCACTTGAAGAATTAAAAACTAGAATCCCTGTTCAAGAGATTATTTTTACAAGGGATGATGATAAAATCATCGAAAACATTTTGAATGGGTCCTTAGCTATCCAAAAGCATCAATATGATGAGGAATGTTTATTAATCAATATTGCGAACAATAAATTTCGAGATGTCGGCATGGCAACGATGGAATCCTCGGCACTAGGACCGCAGGTTGGGTTTATTGAAGAATTAGACACGAATATCAATCTAGTTCGAAAAAGATTGCCTGTTCTAGAACTGCTTGTTAAAGAAATGAAGGTTGGAGAGCTATCCAAAACAAGAGTAGCTGTACTTTACATGGATGGAATTGCTGATCCTGAAAATGTAAACACGGTCATCCAAAGAATAAAGGATATTCAATATGACCATATACAGGACAGCTCTTATATTGCATCGATGATTGAAGACAATTCTAATTCTTTATTTCCACAATCGATATCAACGGAAAGGGTTGACCGAGTTGCCGCTGGACTAACAGAAGGAAAAATAATCATTGCAGCAGATGGTTCACCGAATCTTGTCATCCTCCCAGTTACCTTCATGGAATCTTTTATTGCAATGGAGGATTATAGTTATTCCTGGATCATTTCAAATTTCTTCCGTTTATTGCGACTTACGGCTATGTTTCTATCTACAATGATAAGTCCTTTGTATGTAGCCATTATGACCTATCATTATGAATTGATTCCTGCACGTTTACTAGATACGCTTGTAGGCTCTAGGGCAGCTGTTCCTTTTGCCCCATTCTTAGAGGCTCTTTTTTTAGAATTAATGATTGAAATGGTAAAAGAGGCCGGAATCCGTCTGCCGCTTAAGATCGGACAATCCCTCGGTGTTGTAGGTGGTATTGTTATCGGGCAGGCTGTGGTGGAAGCCGGATTAACGAGCAATGTATTGCTTATTTTAGTAGGACTCGGATCTTTAGCTTCCTACACCTCACCTGTATATAAATTTAGTAATACGATTCGGTTTATCAAGTTTCCAGTCATTTTTCTGGCCCAATGGTTTGGTTTGCTTGGGGTGTTTTTAGGCTTCCTACTCACACAAATCCATTTACTGCGGTTAACGTCACTTGGGCGACCATATTTAAGCCAGTATCCTATCCGGAATACTTCCTTTCAAGATTTATGGGTAAGGCTCCCTTTTTCGATGCAAAAAGAAAACCCAACAACCTTGAGACCTCAAAAGAAGAGGAAATCAACCGGTACAGGAAAAAAAACGGGGCCGGCGAACGATTTTTATGAATAAATCGTAAAGGGGAAAAACAATTTGCAGGCCAATATTAGACATCAAGTTTCTCCCTATCTAGTCTTCTTTATCATTTACAATTCCCAGGTCGGTGTTGGCATATTAAGTTTTCAAAGGACCATTGCCGCAAAAGCTGGATATGATGCCTGGATTGGTGTATTAGCTGCTGGGTGTTTAGTACAAGCGTTTATTTGGGTGATGTACAAACTTTTAGGAAAAGCCAATGGAGATATTATCGATGTTCATACCACTATTTTTGGAAATGGGCTAGGCAAATTTATTAGCTTTTTTATCATGATTTATTATTGGCTAGCAAGTGTTTCTGTTTTAATTGGGTTTATAGAGATCATACAAGTATGGATGTTTCCTACTATACCCTCTTGGGTTCTTTCTACTATAATTTTACTATCCGTGTATTATTGTGTTTCTGGAGGTTTTCGGGTTATTGTCGGTATGTCTTTTTTATCTTTTATATTTCCGCAAATCTTGCTAATCGCCCTTTTTATTTTTCCGTTAAAATATGCACACTTTTCAAATTTGCTGCCTATCATGAATCATTCCTTTATGGACATGGCGGACTCCATTAAAAGCTCGATGTATTCAATAGCAGGTACTGAGGCATTGTTGATGTACTATCCATTTATAAGAGATCCTAAAGCCTCAAAAAAATTCGCTCATTTAGGTGTTTTATTTACTACTTTACTGTATACAATTTCTGCTATTGTTTCCTTTACCTTTTATAGTGAAAATCAGTTAAAAACGACAATTTGGCCTGAACTTTCTTTAACAAAAACAGTTACCCTGTCTTTCTTGGAGCGTTTTGAGTACCTATATATATCCATGTATTTGATTATCATTAGTGCTTTGATCGCCCTTTTTTTATGGTGCTCAAGTAGAGGTTTAAAGATCATTTTTAACAGGAAGCAAAAGTATACACTACTCCTTCTTTGCATCTTAAGTATTATTCTTTGTCAATTTAACGGTTCCTTGAAAGACATGCTGAATAAATCTATCATCCAAATGAATTTATGGATTTTTTACGGCTATATCCCCCTGCTCTTACTTGTTTTAACTTTTTTAACAAGGAGTAAGCAAAATGATGAATAGGTCAGCGATTTGTTTGTTTCTAATTTTATTATTATCAGGGTGCACCTTTCTCCCAACCAACATTGTTAATGAAATCGATATGTCTCAAGGTGTAGGGTATGATCTGGCCGGAGAAAAGGGTATAAAGGGAACGATTGTATTTCCAAGTTTTAAAAAAGACAAAACTTCTTCTTCAGAAGTCAGGACAGCTATAGGAAAATCCAGTAAAGAGATTCGTTCGATCTTAAATAACGAAACCCGCTATCCATTGGTAAGCGGCCAGGTTCGTGTTGCGCTTTATAGCAAAAAAATTGCAAAGAATGGGATAAATGATTTTGTAGATACATTAAATCGTGACCCGGCTATTGGGAGCCTTGTTCAAATGGCCATTGTAGATGGTGATTCTAATGAATTATTTAAAATGAAGAAATTTAAAAATGAGAATGTTTCTATTCATATCCAAGAATTGCTGGAGCACAATATGAAAATGGGACTACTTCCTCAAACTAATTTACAATCCTTTTTATTTCAATTTTTTCAAATTGGACAGGATCCATATTTGCCTTTAATAAAAAAGGCAGCAGATAATATTAGGATTACTGGCATGGCAATTTTTAAGGATGATCAATATGTTACATCGATTTCAATGGATGATCTATTTATTTTTAAGGCACTTGTTGATAAAAATAGAACTGGATTACGCCAATTTATTTTAAAAAATAATGATAAGGTTGTTCTTGAAACACTGGGTTCAAAAGTAAAGTATAAAGTAAAAATGGTTCACAATAGACCAGAATTTACGATTCATCTAAAAATGCGAACAAAACTTCAAGAATTCGCACCCACAGAGAAAAAAAGGCAGACTTTTGATAAGAGGAAATATCAAAAACAGGTTGAACAGCAATTAGAAAAAAGTGCCTTAACGATCTTATCCCAATTTCAAAAGCATAAAGTTGACCCTGTAGGTCTAGGAGCAAAATATAAAGAACACTTCCGTAAATTTAATGAAAAACAATGGAATCAGGATTATCCTACAGTAAAAATTCATGTAAATGTAGATTTAGAAATCAAACAAACCGGATCAGTTGATTAACAATCAAAAAAAGTGTAGTGCAGACCAAGGATTTGGTTTGCACTACTTTTTTTATAAGCGTTATGTAGTTTTCGTCCATTATTTAACCTTCTGGTTGTTTAATCATATTATGTTGAATACCTATTCTGGAAAGGAGTGATTCATATGGCATTTTTGCCGCCTCACGGTCCAATGAGACAACAACCACAATCGCCTCCCCCAACATACATTCCAACAAAACCTTCGGTATCCTATATTATTGACTGTATAAACCAAAATACTTATGTTTGGCTTATAAACGGGGAAGGCTTTTGGTTTTATCCAACACGTATCGAGTATGGTGAAGTTTCTGGTTATAGATGGAACGGTGCCTTCTGGATGTTTTATGGAATTGATCCAAGATTTATTGATGCTGTTGCCTGTAATCCTTTTCCTACCCTTTACTAATCGCCAAAGCTCCTTGTGGAGATTAATACCACAAGGGTTTTTATTTGTGGTTACATACATAAATTATGTCACCACATAAATGTTTTCTTGATTTCAGGCGGTACAGGCAGTTCTCCATAAATTTTTGCTTTACCGGGAACTGTTGAGTGATTATTTCTATTTTCTATCACACACACCCAATCCTGCTCAATTCCTCTGGTTGGTGTTTTTATTTTTAATACACTTATCTCACCATCTCGCTTTATTAATTCTAAACTACTTGCTTTATCTGTTATAACATTCTCTTGTGTATAACATTGTCCATCTCTGGGATTAAACCACCAAATTTGTAACTGATCTATTTTCAATTTACTTAAATCTACGGTTTCTTCTCCACCTGATGGGAAGTATAAGCAATAGAATTTTCCTTCTTTTTCTATACATGCCTGAATGTGTTCATCTGTAACATCTTCAACCTTATCATTCTGCTTAATTAGTAATTCCTGACAAGGAATACACTGACTTAAATCTCTAGATTCCAAAAAGTCACGCAAGATTTTCATTTGCCATGCGCCAGGTCGGTCTAAAGCTTCAAACCAAGAATATCTTCTAAAATTGTCTCTTTCCTTTTCAGAAATCATCCAACACACGGATGGATGACCATATGTATGACCAAAGGATCCTGCAAACAAACTCCAATAGGCACGTTTCCTTACCATCCATCCCCCATGGAAATCAGACTTAATTGGCCAGGTTGTTGGCATGTCTTCGTAAGCAGGTTCTCCATCAAAAACAGGCATTGGATTCTTTCTATTATAATCAATTTTCACTAATTGATAATTTTTCGGCGTTAATCCATGTCCGGATTGAATCGTAATAAAAGATATCCAAGCGTCATCATCCGTCCAATAAGACATGGTTGAACATTCCCCGGTCTCTGCTTCATGGCATGCATGATAAGTTATTAAAAGCTTTTCCCAATCAGGATCTTTTTCGTTATGTTTAATATCCTTATTTAGAACACCTTTTGCAATACCTTCAGCCATATTCCGCCAAACATCCTTGTAATCCACTCCTAAATGAATAGGCTGCCTATCCCCACCTAAACACCAAATGATATTAGTTCTATCTTTATAGCGATTACCTATCCATTCTCCATATTGAAAAGCATTTTCTTTCGTAACAATTTTTTCTGAAAACTCACCCATCCAGTTATGACCTACTACGAGTTCTCCCCAAACAGGCAGTAATAGGACGTAAAAACCATATTCTTCCGCTTTGTCTATTATCAAGTCTAAATACTGAAAATATTTTTCATTAGGAGTCGACAAATTATCATTTAATAAAGCCTTATCTCCAGCTGGATTTCTCATTTCCTTATCTTGCTCTGGGTCAAGTGCAACAATTTGAAGCACAGTAAATCCTTGTGATTTTCGTTTTTGCATTAAATATTCAACATCATCCCATTTTAATCTCTGTACGATTGTCCAATCTGTATCTGCCAACCAAATAAATGGCTTTCCACTCTGTTGTGTAAGAAATCTTCCATTTTCTGAGATTTTTAACTTTTCCATACTTTCTCCTCACTTAAAAAACTAAATTATTTTAGCTTTCCTTTTAACCCTTTACCTAATATTAGCAACTACTAAATAATCAGTCAATCAACTATATAAAATATTTTAGTTAAAAATCATTGATTATATAGGTTTTTAGTATTTTTATATGTAACACATATTAAACTACTATTAATATAGATAAATTTTTTTATAAATATTTTTAAGTTTAGTAGAGAAAGCGTTGACATTCGCTTTTTTTGAATGATACGATACTATATAATAAGAATTTTCTTTAATCTTTATAAATAAATTTAGTAAAATAAACTAATCCTTTCATAATAGTCATCATTGTCAATATCAGTTAGTGATTTTACAAAAGGAGAGATAAAAATGAATCGTTCTTACATGACTGTGACCGAAGTAACTGACTATGGCCCGTACATAACGAAACTCATTCTTCCGCTGACACAATCTGTTAAATCAGATGCGCTTTCGGATGATACTTTCAACGTTTATGTCGAGAGACGTAACAAAAAAACAGGAGAAGTGATTGAACTCAGAAAAGATTGGAATTCAGAAGTTCTTTATCCTTCAAAAGGATATTGTCGTGTTACAAGAGCGTATACATCGGACATTGAAGGAAACAAAACTGAAATTGGAAGTCACGTAACGCTGGAGCTTGAATGTGAAGCAATCAATCGTTTAAACTCGGAAACTGCGTTTATGGAACCGGGACATAATGTATATGTTTTCTGCGATTTTCGCATAACGCAGGTGAAAGAACTACAAACCGATAATGGTTCATTTTCAGGGCTTGTCTATGATCATTTCAGCGGCGGTAAAATGGAGCAAGTCAAAGGTTGGGCAAACAGCGAGTCATCATATTCAGATATGCCTCTACGTTTTGGCTATTATTCACCAAAAATGGGCAGAGGAAAACGTCCTTTGATCATTTGGCTGCACGGTGCAGGAGAAGGGGGATATGAAACGGAGATTGCTTATACCGGTAATAATGTTGTAAACCTATCGAGCGAAAAAGTACAAGGATTATTCGGAGGTGCTTATGTCCTTGCTCCACAAGTTCCGACCATGTGGATGGACGATGGCTTCGGACTGTATACTAAGAGTGGACAATCCAAATACGTGCCGGCATTGAAAGCGCTCATTGATGAATTTGTCGAATGTCATTCAGATATAGATACAAATCGCATCTACATTGGTGGTTGTTCCAATGGCGGTTTCATGACGATGCGGATGATTATCGATTACCCGGGTTACTTCGCAGCGGCCTATCCAGTATGTGAAGCCCTCTACGACGAGGTGATCAGTGATCAAAATATTGAAGATATCAAGAATACCCCTATCTGGTTCACACATGCAAAAAATGATGAAATTGTAAAACCTGAGATCACAGTGATTCCAACATATGAGCGTCTATTAGAAGCCGGTGCTCCAAATGTTCATTTTTCATATTTTGATAGTGTCGTAGATACCTCAGGCAACTTCAAGGATAGCGAAGGCAACCCTTTTGAATTCTTCGGCCATGGTACCTGGATTTACATGCTCAAAGACGAATGTGTACTAGATTACGATGTTTCTCCCGTCCAAGTAAAAGGAAAAGATGTAACTCTACTCCAATGGTTGGCGCTGCAGTCAAAACAATAATACTATCGGAAACCAAGGGGACGGTTCCTCCGGCCTTTTAGGCCAGGAGAACCGTCCCCTTGGTTGAGTCACCGTTAAAAATAAAGAAGATGCAGGCTGCCAAAATGCCTGCATCTTCTTTATTTACTTAATTTATACCCACTGAATAGACCCGAACTCCCCATGCGGATGGCTTTGTAATTTGTATCTTCTATACTCAGATGCTAATTTCGATAGTGATAATTTATATAGCTGTTGATCTTCTTTGTTATATACGTTTAAGAAAATTAATTTATTGATAAGTTTTTGTCGCTTTTTTTCATCATTATTTCTCATCAGAAACACTCCTTTAGTTTTAAAAAAAGTTTTCCCTTGATTTCAACAACTTTTAAGTTCGTTTTTTAATTAATATTAGTATAACCCTACAATTCCTACCTGTAAAGTATGAATTTAAATTAAAAAGAAAAACACTATCATCATGACAGTGCTTTCCCGATTAACCATAAGCAGTATTATTCTAAATTAAAGGAAAAGAGATCAATTGACCCTTCACCTTTGTATGTGAAGAACAAAGCATTCACTCCACTTATCATTAGTGGAGCCGTAAAAATTCCCCAATCTTGTCCAGGTGAAACAGCAAGCTCAGCAACCTCTTCACCACCAAGTGTGGTACTTACAAGAAGTTTTCCTTTTCCAGTTCCCCTGACTTTAACTGAAATCTTGGAAACATCAACAAAATCAAAATACTTAAATCCTGCAATGGCTCCATCTGTTATGTTTGCAATATATTGATTAGGATGATCTTCCCTGTCCTCACCCTCTTGCGTAAAGTACGGATGAGATTCATCAATCACATAACCAAACTCATAACGGACAGCACCTGATCTGCTCATAAGGTTGCAAGCAATATAGGCAGGATATTCTCCTTTGCCAAGTAAGGGACCAACATTTAGTCCACAACTTGTCATTTCAACTTGTTTGATGCTTCCATCAGCTTCAATTTGAATTTCCTCCGCACATGCCTGCCTTGAAAATTGATGCTTATTTGTCTGCCGATGATAAAATACATACCATTTACCATTAATTTCGACAATGCTGCCATGATTATTACCTGTATAATTCAACGCTTCTTCGTCTGTTCTTCCATTCAAGTTAATATCCCCATTGGAGATAATCGTTCCTCCATATTCGAAACCACCAACTGGGCTCTTGGAGGTTGCATAGCATAATTCATGCCCATAAAAAGATGAATAAACAAAATAATAGGTATCAGCAATCTTTCGAATGGAAGATGCTTCAAAAAATTCATGTCCTTCAAAATCTGTACCTAAACCGCGAGTTTTGTCTGGAAAGATATATTTAGGTTCTTCTTTTACCGTAATCATATCTGCTTCCAGTTCAATGACCATCCCGCCTTTAATGGTTTGATCTTCAAGTCCCAATTGGTCCCATGGGAAGTCCTTAGGGCAAAAACCGGAGTAAAGATAGACTCTTCCATCATCGTCTACTAGTACACCCGGATCAAACTGAAATGCCTCGCCTTCCCTTGCACCAAGCAGCGTTCCGTCCTTGTACTGCACATGTCCGTAAAATTCATACTTACCAGCAGGTGAATCACAAACTGCTACTGCCATGACTCCCAGAAAATCAAATGCATAGTATAGATAGTATCTGCCGTCTGGTCCCTGTTGTACATCCGGTGCAAATAACAATCTATTATCACTTTGCCCCATTGGGTCCTGTATTTTTTGGTAGATTACCCCTTCATATCTCCAGTTACTTAGATCATCTACAGGAGCAGACCAACAAACATAATCATTTTCACAATAAAACTTTCCATTAAACTTATCATGACTCCCGTAAACGTATACCCTGTCACCAAATACATACGGTTCTCCATCAGGAATATATTCATAACTTGGCAAATATGGATTAAATGCTTGGTTTTTCATCGTTACCTCTCCTTTACTATTTACCCTTTTTCACTTTGTAATAGTTATCATCATTTATTTAAATTATAATAAAAACGGATATAAAAAGGCGATTGTCCTATCAAAGAGAAATTTACCCAAATCAAAGGAGCAAACGATGATTGAAGATCCCCATAAAAATACCTATAATTCTACTAATGCAATCCGATTTCCTATGATTGACTGGAACATACGGTTTTTTGGTGCTCATATGCAAACAGTTTCAAAGGATTGGTTCGTATCAAAAGAATTCCATCATGCCTTTGAAATTTTGATTGTATTGGATGGTAAACAGGAAACAATCATTGAAAGAGAAAGTTATATAGTAAACAGTGGCGATATCCTACTTATTCCTCCAGGGTTTGACCATACCAATAGATGTATTTCAAATGACTCTATGACTTATTTTTGCGCTCATTTTGATATAGACGAGCCTTCTTTACGCATCGAAATGTTGAAAAACTGTGAGTTAATTTATACTCCCGCATCTCCATTCTATCAAAGACTTAAAAGTACACTTGAAAAATGGTATGATCGGCTACTTGTAACAAATGTTGAAACTGTTAAATATAAACTGCAGGTACAGATCGTCCTGTTTGAACTGTTAGAGGTATTTGCAGACATTGTTTCACAAAATAATAAAACACTCATAAATGAATCGATGACAACAACAAAATACGCCAAAGAAATTGCAGATGCCATAAAAACAAATTTTAAAAGAAGCTACATAGATAATGAGGTTATAGATAATCCAATTCATATACAGCCAATTATTGCTTCCCTTGGTATAAGTCCTAATTATGGATTAGAAATTTTTCAAAAAGTCTATAATATGTCACCGCGAAAATACTTATCACAACTGAAATTGCAGGAAGCCAAGATTTTAATACAGCAGCCCGATGTTTCTTTAAAAGAGATTTCCAATCGGTTAGGTTATAAAAATCTCTCCCATTTTAGTAGGCAATTTAAAAGGTGGACAGGGCTTAGCCCGACAGAATTTCGAAAGAATTCTCTGCTGGAGTAGATTAATTCATGAAATAATAAAGTTGATCTTAATTGCTTGTCCGTTCGGTATTTTTAGTACATCCCATTGGATTACATTTTCAAAGAAATAAAAAGTAGGGCACGTTTTGATTTTTTCAAAACATGCCCTACTAGTGTCTTATCTTTACAGCATCCTCCATGCTCTGTTTTAGCATACACTTTGTTCATTTAAATATAGCTCTCCCTAAGTCGGTTTATATCCGCTCTAGGTGAAAAACCGAACATGCGGGAATATTCTCGACTGAATTGTGATTGACTTTCGTAGCCCACCCTGAATGCGACATCAGCTACGTCTGATGACTCAGCTAATAACAGTCGCCTAGCTTCTTGCAATCTCAATTGTTTTTGAAACTGAATCGGACTCATAGCAGTTACCTCCTTAAAATGGCGATGAAACGAAGCCGCACTCATATTCGCAATTTCCGCTAAATCCTCTATTCGAAAAGTTTTTTCATAGTTACGAATGATATGTTCGATTACGTTTCTAACTCGGAGTGCATTGCTACCTTCTAACGCCATTTGCCCCAGTGCTTCCCCGTTTGGACCCTGTAGAACCCAATAAAGGATTTCCTTCTTAAATAATGGAGCAAGTATTGGAATATGTTTTGGATTGTCTAACAAACAAGCTAATCTGATTACTGCATCCAGCAAAGATGGCTCTGCTTCGCTAATAAACATCGCTCGTTTCGCATTTTTTTTCTGTCCTGATTGAATATACGAATCATTTATTACCTCTAAGATTTCGCTCGGTGTAAATTCAAGTTTAAGTGCCAAATATGGAGAATCGGATGAGGCCCTAATAACTTGTCCTGTAACTGGCAAGTCAACGGATGCAACAATGTAATTGCCAGGACCATACCTAAAACATTCCTCTCCCAACCATACCTCTTTCTCTCCTTGGACGATAATGCAAAAGGAGGGCTCATTCACTCTGGAGATTGGCTCGGTGATAATGGACTCACGAATGAGAAATAATGATGGAATAGAGGTTGGATGAACACCATCCTGACCTGTATAACGCTCAATAAGTTTGCCAAGTTCATGCTGCTTGTCGATTTTCTCAGACATATTTTTTTCTCCTTCTACCTAATCTTAGATGTTTTCATTTTACTGGATATTCGTTGAGTGAGAAAGTGGTTTGATAGGATTAGGCAAAAACATGATACGAATGGGTTTAGGTTTTGTTTACTATTCGTGACATAATTAATAGTGCAATAACCAAACTGAAATCGAAATGTGCTATTAAATGAAAGTGAGGAATAGATAAATGGAATATGTGAAACTAGGGAATACAGGATTGGATGTATCTAGATTTTGTCTTGGCTGTATGAGTTTTGGTGAAGCAGAAAAGTGGATTCATCAATGGGTTCTTGATGAAGAAAAGAGTCGCCCAATTATAAAAAAAGCCCTAGAGCTTGGAATCAATTTCTTTGATACTGCAAATGTTTATTCAATGGGCACAAGTGAGGAAATACTTGGACGTGCTTTAAAGGATTATGCCAATCGTGATGAAGTTGTACTTGCTACGAAGGTTCATGGTCGTATGCAAGAAGGTCCAAATGGTGCAGGACTTTCCCGAAAAGCAATCATGAGCGAAATTGATAAGAGTCTTAAACGCCTCGGAACCGATTATGTAGACCTTTATATTATCCACCGCTGGGATTATCATACCCCTATTGAAGAAACGATGGAAGCATTACATGATGTGGTGAAGGCTGGAAAGGCAAGATACATTGGTGCTTCTGCCATGTATGCATGGCAGTTCCAAAAGGCATTACATGTAGCAGAGAAAAATGGTTGGACTCGCTTTGTATCGATGCAGAATCATTGCAACCTCATATACCGTGAAGAAGAGAGGGAAATGCTGCCACTTTGTAGGGAGGAAGGAATTGGGGTAACTCCGTATAGTCCTCTGGCATCAGGGAGACTAACACGTGATTGGTCTGAAACAACACACCGCTCCGAAACTGACCAAGTTCAAAAGTCTAAATATGATGCCACTGCAGATGCTGATCGATTGGTTGTAGAACGAGTTGCCGCAATCGCAGAAAAACGTGGCGTTCCTCGTATTCATATCGCACTATCTTGGCTGCTACAGAAAGAACCAGTAACTGCTCCTATTATCGGTGCCACGAAGATCTCTCATCTCGAAGGTGCTGTAGGTTCTTTATCTGTTAAGCTATCACCTGAAGAAATTGCATTTCTTGAAGACCCCTATGTTCCACATCCAATCAGTGGACATAATTAAGCCTTTGATATGTAAAAAAGCACAATTTTCTTAGGAAGGTTGGGTTTTCTTATTATCTCTACATTAGCAAAATTTCGATAGAAGGGAAACCTAAGGTTAACCCCTTAATAAAACAAGAAGATTACAATAATATCTTCTCCATAATTATAAAAAAGAAGCATGTGTCACCTAAAATAACACATGCTTCCTTTTTATGTTGCCCCTGCCAAGGAATTTAATTATATCATATCAATTCACCATCATGAACTTTACGATTAGGCAAAAAACGCTTTTACTTTTTGAGAGCTTTTCACCAAGTAGGCAATGGATTTAATATAGATGGGATAGCCTTGAGTGTTTTGAATTGAATCTTCAACGTCAATTAGAACCGGTACGAATTTCTTTCTATTAATCAGTACTTCCTCACCAATTTTTTCGATTCGAAATTTAAACTTTTCCGTTAATTTGTCATAATGATTTTTCTCTAGGAAGCTAACATAATATCGTACATGATTGTTTTTAGCATGCATGGCTGCAAGTTTAAGAAGCTCCAAGAAAACAGTTTTTGAGCCAAACTCTTTTTTTATGCCCATTTTTTGACTGATAAGAATGCTTTAGGTTTTGCATAATGCGGGTTTCTTTCGATATATCCACTAAATCATTCATTTCTAATAGATCGATATCACAAGGAACAAATTCGATTGTTCCAACGCTTATACCGGCTTTATCCTATAGAATATAAGCTTCAGAGTTTTCCCTAAGATCTGTTACATGGTACTTCCTCTCTATGGCAATTTGATTCCATAGATTCATAAATTCTTCTCTTTTTTCTATGGTGTCTACATATTCATTCATGGTTAATCAACTCCGTAATCATCTTCATTGTCCAATCTATTGTGTAATATTTACACAACTTTGGCAATAAAAAAAGATTCCATTTCGGGATTATCGTTTTGAAATTTCTCTAGAGTTTTACCTTATTTAGCTAAATAAGATTCATTTTCCTTAACTGCAAAACGTTGCTTTTTTATCACCATTACAAATAGACATGCTAATAAACAAAACATTCCAGCTAAAGCAAATGCCCATGAATAGGAGTTGAACATCCTGTATAATATTCCTGCTCCACCTGCAGCTACTGCTGAGCCTAATTGATGGGCTGCGAAGATCCATCCGTACACCACAACACTTTTCTCCATTCCAAAGATTTGTCTAGAAATGTTTACTGTTGGAGGTACAGTAGCAATCCAATCTAAGCCGTAAAACACAGAGAATATGATTAGATAAATATAAGAACCATCAGAAAGCGCAAATGGGAGAAACAAAAGGGAAACTCCTCTTAAACCGTAATACCAAAACAACAACCATCGATTATCAAACCGATCGGATAACCAACCAGAAAGAGTTGTTCCTATTAAATCAAATACCCCCATTAATGAGAGCATGGAAGCTGCTGTTACAGCGGTAAAACCAAAGCCTATACAGTATGAAATAAAATGAGTACCAATCAGTCCACTCGTGGAAAGACCACAGATAAAAAAGCTCCCTGCAAGTAACCAAAATTCCTTTACTTTTACAGCTTCAAATAAAGTTCGAAAAGCAATCATTATTGGATTTTCCTTTTGTCCTATCTTATTTACAATTGGAGCCTCTTCTTGCCCATACGGTAGAAGCCCCGCTTCTGGAGGTGAATTTTTCATAAATAATATAATGATAGCCAACATAATGAGGCATAGGAAAAGAATTAGACCCATCGCCCATTTCCAAGAATGGGTTTCTACAATTATAGCTAGCAATGGTAGGAGAAGTAATTGTCCTGTTGCGGTGCTTGCTGTTAAAATCCCGAGTGCAAGTCCTCTCCTTTTTTCAAACCATTGATTTGCAATATATGGACTTAGTACAGTTAAAAACAAACCTGAGCCCAAACCGATAATAATCCCCCAAATCAAAATTAACTGCCATGGTTTCACCATAAAAAAGGTGAGAAGAATACCGGCCAATAATGTTGAAGTTGCTAAAATCATCATTTTCTTTAGGCCAATGGCCTCAATTAAAGCAGCCATAAATGGGCCTGATATGCCGTATAGAAGAAGACTAATTGCAAAAGCAAATGAAATGGTTGAGCGGTCCCATCCAAATTCATTTTCAAAAGGAACGATGAAGACCCCTGATGAGGAACGAATGATACCTGCTGTAATAATAGAAAAAAACGCAATAAATAAAATAACCCAACTATAATGAATTCGTTTCAAGCCTTCACCTCATTTTTTTAGAATATATTGCGGTTTCTTATGGGTACTCATTACATATTTCCAACTTAAACCCCAATATTTAATTCGGCTACTGAATATAGAACTGCTCTTCCAGCCATCTTTACTCGTGTATCCTCATATTTACAATAAAGCGTTCCACCTCTACTTGATAATTGTCTAGCCACCATTTCCTTTTTTCCTAGCCTATTTGCCCAAAACGGAATTAAGCTACAGTGTAAGGAACCTGTTACGGGATCTTCATTTACTTTTAGCTTAGGGAAAAATCCTCGGGAAACAAAATCATATTCGCTTCCTTGGGCAGTAACACAAACACCCAATCCTTCTGGCAATGTTTCTAATTTGGCAAAGTCAGGGCTTACGTTTCCCACTTCTTCTTCGGACTCTAAAACGAAAACAAGATCTCTATTTAAGTATGTTTCTTTTGGCACAATTCCCAAAGCGCTGACCATTTGCTCAGTAAAGGAGATTTCTTCTGATGGAACAGACGGGAAATCCAGTTCATATAAATCATCGTTCTTAGTTACAATTAACTCTCCACTGATTGTATTGAACTTGACACTATCTAATTGCTTTTCATAATAATTTAGAATGATAAATGCTGTTGCTAACGTGGCATGCCCACAAAGGTTAATCTCTCCTCCAGGTGTAAACCATCTCAGTCGATAATGAGTTGCTTCTTTTACTGCAAAAGCTGTTTCCGAAAGGTTATTTTCCATCGCTATTTTCTGCATGAGTTCATCTGAAATCCAATCATTCATAATACATACTCCCGCTGGATTTCCTTCAAAAACCTTTTCTGCAAAAGCATCAACTACAAAATATTTCATCTCATTTCCTCCAGTGTTATTATGTATTTAACAATTTATAGATAGTTTACATCTGTTTGTGTATAACACTCAACACCTATGTATAACACTTAAAGGAGATAAGGTCATGTACATTGAGATACAACGAAATGCTGACATTTCAATAACAAAGCAAATATACCATTCCATTCTTGATCATATCCGTTCCGATCTCTTAGAAGAAGAATTACAATTACCTTCTGTACGCGAGCTCTCAAAACAGCTTGGGGTTAGTTTAGTAACTGTAGTAAAGGCCTATCAAAAGCTAGAACAAGAGGGATTTATCACGTCTGTTCAAGGAAAAGGAACGTTTATTAGAAAGACAAAAATGGAAGAAATAGATAGGAATGAAGGAACAAGTTCATACGATTGGCAACTTTCCGTTCAAGATTATTTACCAAGGTCTCAATTTGCACGTTATCATCAAGTCCCTGAAAAAATTCATCTTTCATCTTCTATGATAGATCCTGGACTACTACCTAATCGATACTTAGAACAGGAGATTCATAGGATGCTTTCTGAAAACCCAAAAGTTCTCTCACAGTATGGAGAAATCCAAGGTGATAAAGCGCTTAGGCAGGCAATGGTAGAGTATTTACAAAGGATGGACGTGCCTGCTTCCCCTGATAATATATTAGTTACAAGTGGTTCACAACAAGGAATTGACCTAATTGCTCGTACTTTTGTTGGACCAGGTGATGCAGTACTTATGGAAGCTCCCACTTATCCAGGAGCTATTGATGTGTTTCGTGGGAGAGGTGCCACCATTCTTACCGTGCCTGTTGACAGCGAAGGAATGAGAGTGGATTTACTTCAGAATTTGTGTGATAAGTATAAACCTAAGATCATTTATACCGTCCCTACTTTTCACAATCCAACTGGTGCTGTGATGCCCACAAAACGCCGCAGACAAATACTTGAGATCGCTAAAAGTACGCAGTGTTTAGTGATTGAGGATGATCCATGTAGTGAAATCTATTTTGAAAAAAAACCACCTGCACCAATGAAAAGTCTGGACCAAGACGGTCATGTCATTTACTTGAAAGGTTTAAGCAAAATATTAGCCCCAGGTTGTAGAATTGGAATATTAGCTGCTTCTGGTTCTATATTTAAACGTCTATTAGCTGCAAAGGCAAACACCGACTTAGGGAGTCCTTTACTTACACAGAAAGCCATCATCCCATTTATTACTTCAAAGAGAATGATGGATCATCTAAAAAAATTAAGAACTGCTCTAAAGATAAGGCGCGATCTTGTTCTGGAAATACTGTCACAACATGCACCTAAAGAAGTTTATTGGTACATACCAAAAGGAGGATTAAACATATGGCTCACTCTTCCTTCTTGGATTAATACGGATCACCTCTTAATAGAGGCAAAAAAAGAACAAATCACTTTTTTACCTGGGTCTGCTTGTTACGCTACAGAGCAAGAAAATCATCATTTAAGATTGAGCTTTTCTTATATGAATGGACAACAATTAACACAAGGTGTGACAACCATTTGTAAACTTCTTAAATCCGCAATTGAGTTAAAAATAAATCAGGATAGCTCACCACATTTTTGATTAAAGTTCATATTGGTTGTTGAGCTAAAAAATAAAACCCCATTTTCTAATGAAATGGGGTTTGGTATTTCTCATCGAGTATTGCTCTGTTTAATAATAAGGATACAGTGATGATTTAGAAATCTCTAAGTCACTCGAATTCTACCAACTCTTCTATTTCGATTATGATCTTTAATATTCAATGCTCTTTGGGATTTAGTAATACCTGGAAATGATATAAGGCCAGCCTTAAACAGGGCATATCCGATAAAGGAAGTAAAAATCGTACTTCCGATCAGAAACCAGATGAATCTTCTGCCAACATTGCTTAACATGATTTCACCTCTTTATCCTTTCATTGATGATAAATATGATGAAATCATTTTTTTTATGTCGTCTTATTCAACTCTGAGCCTCACCGACCTTGCAGCGGGAGGTTAAAATTCAATTTTAATCTTTTCCGATTCGTTGATTTTCTTTCCTTCTTTATCAAAAACATCACTTGTAGTTATTTCAATCCACTCAATGTTTTTTGTGTCTCCACCATTATGCGTTCCACTCTCTGATGCATTCACAATAAAGCCAAGGTTACCTGACTTTGTACTATTCCCAGCAATTTCACCGTTTAACTCATCAAGGTAAATATCTTTTTCCCAATCAAATGTTTCACCTGAGTTAGTTTTAAGAAGTGCGATTGGTGCAAAATTGACTTTCTCTGAAGTGGTGTTTTTGACCTCAACGAAAACTTTAACAAAATCAAATCCCTCTTCATGAGTTAGCACATGAAAATAATCAATCATACTATAATCCGGTCTCAAGTGAATCAATTTCATCTCTTTTACTGTCAATTCGATTGGTCCCACTTTATATGTTTGGTTAACTTGATTAATGGCTTTTAACGTGGCTTCACCTTTTGCATCGGAATAGGTTTGGCCAACTTTAAGTAAAGACTGGTCATCCGTTACTTGTGGATTGGGCTGATACTTCTCATTCGTTTCCTGATTCTCAGACTTGTTTGTTTCTTTTAAAGTCTCTTCTGCTTTTGTGTTATCAACCGTATTTTTTTCATTATTTACAGTAGCAGCATTTGCTGAACAACCAACAAGCAATAAGATTAATAATAGGAGATTAAGAGATTGCTTCATGATGTTTCCTCCCTATGATTTTATCTTCAAAAAAAGTTCCCGTTGCCATGAAGTGTAGCAACGGGATATTTAACTTGTAATCTCTTATTTATCTTCGATTTTGATGTCATATTTTAAAACATCGAAGACATTTTTCGCAATATCAGTATTATCAATTTGTCCAGCAAATTTTTCACTTGAAGGTCCAAATGCATAGACAGGAACGTCTTCGCCTGTATGTCCGCCTGTTGTCCAGCCAGTGTGTGAACGCTTATTAAAGATATTTTCTATTGCATTGTCAATATCGAGAACTTTTTTAGTAGCCGCTGCAGCCTCCACAGATTGGATTTCTTCTGGTGTTAACGCGAGAACATTTTGATCAATATACTTCTTCAATGTTTCTTCAACACCTGCACCTTTTGCGATTTCCCCTGCCATGAAGTCAGGTGTACGCTTTGCTGCTTTGATTGGCTCGCCAAACCAGTTATAGATACCATCCGCACCGATGGAATATCCTCCAGTAGAATGGTCAGCAGTTGCAATTACTAGTGTATGCTTGTCCTTTTTTGCAAATTCAATGGCAGCTTTATATGCTTTTTCAAAGTCTTCCATTTCACTCATGGCACCGACAATATCATTGTCATGTCCTGCCCAGTCCACTTGGCTTCCTTCGATCATAAGGAAGAAACCTTCCTTATCTTGACTTAAACGAGTGATTGCTGCGTTTGTCATTTCTTCAAGCGAAGGAGTTTCAGCTGGACGGTCGATCATCTTTGGTAGTCCGCCCTGTGCGAATAAACCAAGTACTTGTTTGTTCGTATCTTTTAATAATTCCTCTTTATTTGTTACATAGCTGTATCCAGCTTTTTTGAATTCTTCTGTTAAGTTACGATCGTTACGAACGAAGTTGCTTACACCTCCGCCAAGCATAACATCAACTTTATGCTGACCATTTACCATTTCATCATAGTAGTCATCTGCAATCGAGTTCATGTTTTTACGGCTTTCATCATGTGATCCAAATGAAGCTGGAGTTGCATGGGTGATTTCCGAAGTCGCCACAAGACCTGTTGCTTTTCCTTGTTCTTTAGCCGCTTCAAGCACGGTTTTTACTTCTGATCCATCATTGTCCACTGCAATGGCATTGTTATACGTTTTAATCCCTGCCGACATTGCAGTTGCTGCAGATGCTGAGTCTGTTACGTTTTGTGCAGGATCTTCTGGATATGTCATTTGCTGTCCAACAAGGTATTGATCAAATGCTGATTTTTCAGCGATTTTAGTCGAAGGATCATTTTTTAAGTAACGATATGCAGACGTATAAGATACTCCCATACCATCACCAATTAAGACAATGACATTCTTGATTTCCGCATTACTATTAGCCTGCTGTTTTGCCTCTGCAGGTGATATAGCACCCATTAAACCTCCGAATGCGACTGTTGAAAGAACTGCTACTGGAATTAGCTTTCTAGTAAACTTCTTTTTGTTTAACAATGTCGTTTCCCCCTAGTTGAATGTCTTACTCTCTCTTACAAAGAACATTCTAAAACGAAATTGTTAAGTTAATCATAAAAACTTGTAAATTTAACATTAAGATTATTTTACAAAAACTCTTACTTTTTTTTTGAATTATCGTGTTTTACTATTATATTTTCAGAAAAAGTGGTTGAGTTTCCAGAATGATCTGTTGCTTTATAAGTTATCGTATAAACCCGATCTCCTGCTCCACTTCTTTCTGCTCGTAATAAAAATTCTGTATCAGGTGTACCCAATTCGGCTTCTTGTATATCCTGATCCGAATTGCCATCCCCTTTTCCGTTTACAGGTTGATTACTAGTAATGGATACCAGTTCGAAGGAAGCAACACCAGATAAGGAATCATTTGCTTCTACCCAAGCTGATATCGGAACTAACTCATGATTTCGACTAGTGATAACGGTTTGATTAAAAGAAACATGTAGGGCTGGTCCTGATTTATCGATTTTCACATCGACTGATTTCGTTCCTTCTACATTGCCTGCATGATCAATGCTTCTATATTGAACCTTATTGATTCCTTCCTCACTGATTTTTATCTCTTTGTTGTACGTTAACCAGTCTCCAGCATTGACTTTATATTCTGTTTTGGCAACACCGGATTCAGTGTCTGAAGCCTCAAGTGTTAATACCACATCAGTTTTATACCATCTATCTTCCACCGGGCTTACTGTCGTTTCAGGAGCTGTTTGATCAGAAATTTGGATGGTAATTGGCTGCGTATAGATATCGTATGATTTTCCTTCAGCTAAGGTTTGGGTATAACGCAACATCGCATGAACAGTACCAACACTTTTGGTGCTCACTACATTTCCATCAACGGTCACTAGATTCTGTCCATCAATCAATATAATTTCAGGAGTAATCTCTATCATTTGACGGTCATAGGTTTCGATCTGAGCCGTTAATTCCTTGCTTTCCCCTATTTTAAGTTGATATTCGGTTTGTGTCGGAGAAATGCTGGATGCCCAAGCGGAAGCCCAATGATTATAGTCGGTTGTTAAACCGTTCGTTCCAAGTAAAAAAGCGTTAATGAATAAATCTTGGCTGCGGTATGTCCAAGGCCAGAAAGTTAGACCACGGTGTTTGGCCGCTTCCATAAAGTTCACGCCTAATCCATCATAGCTTGTGTTAAAAGTAGAATTTAGATTTTGAATCACATTCAATGTCGAACGCAAGGAAGGATTCACATTTGTTTCATTCGCAAAACCACCAGTTAAATAACCAATCGTCATGCCTGGCATTTTATCAGTAAGTAATTGTAATTGAGCGGCATTAAACGAAATTACGGATACTTGATTCTCTACTCCCATTTCTTTAATAAGCTCAATTAATTTATCAACAATTACCGGATTACCACTTTTGATTTCTACCACATGATCGACATCTTTGCCTTTAAATTCCTCAAAAAATTCTCTTAGTGTAGGAATTCTTACATCAGGATACTGCTCTGGAAATTGGTCATTGGCAAGTAATTGTTTTAATTCCGCAAGCGTATAGTTTTCAATATACCCTGTTCCATTTGTTGTTCGGTCAAGGGTTCCATCATGCAAAATGACAATATGACCGTCTTTTGTTAAATAAATATCATTTTCTATATGAGTGGCACCTTTTTCATAGGCAAGAATTGCACCTTCTAATGTATTTTCTGGTGCAAGTCCTGGGATTCCACGGTGCGCAAGCATATAAGGTTTACGGACAATTGTAGTATTTTCATTGTAAAATTCTATTGCATCTAGGGCAGATACATACTGGTCGGTAACGATTCCATTCGGACCAGATGTAATGATGCGGTGAAAATCTACATTCGTCGACTCTTTACTGCCATCTTCTTTTACCCAAACGGTCATTAATTTTCTTTGTAGAAATGAAATATTCTCGATGCTTGCTGCACTTTCTGGTAAAAGAATGATTTTTGCTAGATTACTATTTGTTGTTCTTCGGAAATTCATTAATTCTTCTTCAGTCATTTCACCTGAAACATGGTACTCAATAATCCCGCGAATAATTGGATAGGCTTCTCTTGCCTTTTTCACCAATTCCGGTTTATCAGAATGAACAAAAGCGTCCTCTAAATTAATTCTCTTAAGATATTGAGTCAAAGGTGCGATCGTTTCTTCATCCTTTAATGAAAAAGCTGGGATGACTTTCTGATCCAATTTCTCAATAACAGCTGAAAGGTCTGTGATCACATTTCCTGAAGCATCGGTAACCTTCAGATTCCTATTCACATCGAAAATAGCAGTAGCCGGAAGGTCTCCCTTCATTAACGAGTTTAAATCTTCACTAGAGTCTACTTCTGTTACAACCGTCGGAGCAAGCGCGATGCTTGTGTCTGGTTCTGCTACATTCACGAAATTCTCACCAGGTCGGACAATCTTGGGCAATTCTTCTGTTTGAAGCGTTACCTTGATGTTATCCACCTTCGTTAAACTGCCTGCTGCTTGAAACCCGATTCTTCCTTTTGAATAAGCGGTTGCCAAATCCGTATCAATCAGTAAATTATCATTAATCCATTCTTGAACCCTGTTTCCGTAAGTTACCACGGTATAACGATACATTTTATCGGCGCTGATGGCCTCACTATATCCAATTTTTTCAGGAACATTCCATGCATTGGCTGGCGTTCTTTCGGCAAATTCCACGCCGTTAGCAGCCTTGGCATTTTGACGAACAGCCATTTGATAATACGGATAAGTGTTATTCTGAACTCTATACATGATTGAATTCCAGCGACCGCTATCATTGGCAGCCAAATGGGTCAAGTCTGCTTCAATTTTATAATTGCCAAACAGTCCTAAGTATTCTGGTAAAAGAATACCTGTACCGTTGAAACCATTTCCTCTTCCATCGATTTCAAAGGCTCCTACCTTCACACCGATTTGATTATTCGTTGTACCGGTAAGATTCGTCCAGTCTACTGGAATGCTTCCATCTGAAAGAGTATCAAAATTTTCCTCATAGAGGACATATTCTGAATCATCTGCTCCCTTTACAACTAAAAGGACATTAGTAGAACCTTCGTCTTTTGCAGCTGTTAAAGCATAAATTCCAGCTTGCTTTGGTGTAATGGAACCATCTGAAATTTCAAGGGCGTCACTGTCAGAAGACCACGTGACTTGATCGCCTGTGATTTGCCCTTCTGTTAAATCATTGAACGCGGACTGTAAGAAAATACTATTCACAGGAATAGAGATTCCACTTGTACCTAAAATATAACCTTCTTCATGCTCTAACGACGTAACCTTAACACCAGTGCTTGAAGGAGTAACCGTAATCTCTTTTTCTACTACTGCATTTTGATAGACTGCTTTCACTGTTGCCTTACCCGCGTTCAACGGGTAGAGTTGTCCATCGATAACTCTGATCACTGAATCATCTGAAGAGTATAACTTCACCTTTTCATTTGGTACCGCTTCTTTAATCCCATCGGAATACGTAACTTCATAAGAAAGAGCAATCGGTTCTGTCAACGATTCCAATTCTGATGGTATGTCCATAGCGATGCTTTCCGCAGTAACTCTTGTTACTTTCAAGTTATCAAACGCTACTTTACTTTGGTCTGCTCGGAATCCTACTTTTCCACGTTTAAGAATACTGCTTTCAAGACGGGTATCTGTTAAAAGTGTAAATTCCTGATCATTTGCGGCTTTAATGTATTCTTTCACATTATTATCGACCATTCGGATTTTCAACGTATAGTCTTTACCTAAAGCAAGGGGTTGTGTCCATTTTCCTGCCACAGGAACAGACCATCCGTTTGCAGGTGTCCGATAAGCAAATTCATAGGCACCGTTTTGCCTAACTGCCATTTGATTGTATTGATTTAATCCATTATCCGATGCTCTAACGACTAATGAAGCCCATCTGGCACTATTTATTACTTTGTCAAAGGATAAATCCGCTTCCACTATATAGTGATCCCATCTTACTGGCGCCAAGGCTGCAGCTGAATAGCCGGAGACGCTTCCATCATAGACCATTTCTCCATCCTGACCATCTTTAACAATTCCAAACCCGCGACTGCCAGAATTAATGTGTGAAGTCCAGCCGTCCGGTAATTGACCATTTTCATAGCTATCAAAATTTTCTTCCAGAATCAGATTATCTTCTTTACCATTCACACTTTCTTCATTCAGAACAATCGTGCCATATCCACTTGTATCATTCCAAAATGAACTAGAATTGTAGGCACTCCAGGCACTAAAAGGGGCATCTGTCTTCTCATCTCGGTGAGTGACACTCATTTCAAAGCCCAATTGTTTAGAGAGAACAGGATCAAACTCTAGCATCTCCCATGGAATTGCTACCTCTGCTGTCCATCCTGTTTCAGTTGTTTCAATTGCACGGAGGATATCATTTTCAGCTTTATTCTTATGGTTTGATGCTGCACCAAAATAGAACTTTGGGGTTGTTGTATCTGGTTGATATACGAGACCCATTTGCATATCATTTTCTACAAATGGAGAGGACTGATGGAGGGAAGGATCGAAGAACATACTAATATTATCTTGTTGAAACCAGTTTCCTTCGCCGTCATACACCATTTGGTCATCTTCTACCGTAACTCCAATATAAAGATATGTATGATCCCATACCATGCCAAACTTCGAATCTTTAAAATTACCTTCACCAAATTGTACTTCTAAAGGCTCGTTGACAGACCACATTTCTTCATTCAAATTCCCGTCAATCATCGGCTCCACAAGGGTCTTCTTAATGTCTAAACTTTGCCGTGTAGATTCTGCTGCGCTAACATTGTTCATATTCAGCGGCAAAGAGCTGAGAAATAAGATGACAACGACAAACAGCAGATTAAACTTTCGCATGTTCATAAAACTCATCCTCCATTGTTTATTGATTCAAGCCTTACACTTTCTATTTATTTCAACAACTAATACTTCTCCCTCCTTTTCTACATGTAAGGTCTTATCAATAAAGTCTACCAACGTTTTGTAAAAGAAATTGAGGAATTATGTAAAAATAAGGTTAATTTTTTGAAATATCAGTCTCTTTTTATATCACTCTTTTTACAATGTGGGAATTTCCCAAAATGACTTAATGTGAACCAGAAAATCTCTCATCGTACAAGAGAATAATAGATAATTATTAATTAGTTCAAAAGTTACAATAAAATTTACATTAATTATACGCCTCTTTAACATGTGCTAAATGATTTTTTAGTAATGTTCAAATAGTAGAATATCAGAATCTACTATTAGTATTAACAGGAGGGATTAGGAAAAATGAAAGACATCAAGGTAAAAGATGAAGACTTAAAAACTCAGAATGGATTAAGTGAGGGAATGGATCGACGTGCCTTTTTGCAGAAAACTACGATGGTTGTTGGAGCGGCGATGGGAGCATCTTTAGTGGGCTCATTGACGAGCCTGCCTATTAGCGCTGCATCTAACTCTTCCATCATTGAATCCAAAAAAGTCAAGCCAAAGCTTGTATTTCCAGTCATTAGTGATGTACATATGAACAAAAACAGTAATCAAACATTAGAAAAATTCAAATCAACATTAGATCAATTAAATCTACTAGTCCCAAAGCAGGATGCATTTGTGGTAGTAGGAGATTTAACGGATAATGGTTACACGGAAGAATATGATAAGTTTTTCTCAGCTTATAATGCAAAAAAACAAAAACATGCGGATTCCATGATTGCCATCGGAAACCATGATTATTGGAATGGGCTTTCGGTTTCAGATGCTCAAAAACGATTCCTTGAAAGGTCAGGGATGGAATCGATTTACTTTCACAAAGTAATTAAAGGTTATCATTTTATTATCCTTGGAACAGAAGATGGTCTAACAGAAGGTACTTTTTCAATAACTCAAATTAATTGGTTAGCACAACAGTTAAAGCAGGCAGCACAGAATGATCCGAACAAACCGATTTTTGTGTTCCATCATCAGCCGATTATGGGGACGGTTTATGGAAGTGAATGGGGCTTTACGGAAAATAGGGATTTATTCTACAATACATTAGCACCCTATCCACAGGTGATTTCGTTTTCTGGTCACACCCACTATCCATTAGATGACCCTAAAATTATCCATCAAAAGGACTTTACATCCATCGGAACCTCCACGGGTGCTTATTTGTGGCTCGATGCTGGAAGAATACAAGGGGAAGTGCCGGAAGGAGCGGACATCCTTAATCAGGCACTCATCGTTGAAGTGTACAATGACAAGGTATTACTCAAGCGACGTGATATTCATAACAATAATTGGACAGCTGAACCTTTTGTAATCAGCTTACCTGCTAAAAAAAATGAATTTATCTATACAGTAGATCGAGATAAAAAGGCTCCATTTTTCACAAAGGATGCGTTAATTTCGATTAATCACGAACTCACAACACCAACAAGCCTTGCCGTTATGTTTACTCAAGCGAAGGATGACTTGCTGGTTCATGATTATAAGGTAGAAATCACTGATTCGACCCAAGGGCAAAAAGTGAAAGAATTCCTTGCATTCTCGGAATTTTATAGCGATCCGATTCCTAATCCGCTTACCTTACAAATAGATGGATTACAGCCGAATACATTATATGAGATCAACGTATTTGCACTAGATGCATTTGAGAACCAAAGTCAAAATGCATTAAAGGTTTTAGGAAAAACAACTGACGGTGAAATAAAGGATATCACGATTACTCTGTCCAAAAATACATTAACCGGAACGACCGAAACAGTCGATGTATTGGTAGAAAACGCAAGAGTTCCACAAAGTGACTGGATTGGAGTATATGAAGTCAGTGAAACTCCTGGGAATGTACCAGCCATTTGGTGGGAGTATACAAAAGTAACGAATGGAACATATAGAGTTTCGTATGATCCAAGTAAGAATTCTTATCCAGGTCGATATCAGTCAGGCAAGACGTATAAGTTCGTATATTTCTACGGCAGTGGATATGATGCCGTCACACATGCAACCTTTACAGTAAACTAAACTACGTGAAAACCCCATTTTCTAATGAAATGGGGTTTATATATTTATAGATTATAATTTCTTCTTATCTATTTTGTCGACCTGTTGATGAAGGAATGGACGTAATAGTTAGCGTGTTGGAAAAGGCTCTTACTCTTCCCCACCAAGTCGAAGCTTAAATAGAAAACCATACATAAGCAGGAAAATCATAATTCCCAAAGTTTGAAAGGTTCCAACCATGGTCTTAATCGAGAAACTTCCTAGTAGTTTATCCTTATAAGTAATAATATAATTACCATCGGCAGAATTCGCCATGACTAATAGAATCCAGCTAAGAACTATTAACACAGTACCCAGTCCAACTAAAACAGTATGTAATTTACTTTTATCAAAATAGATTAAGAGATTAGCTATAAGGAAGCCGAGGACTGCTGCAACAACATAAAACCACCATAAGGATTCAGCACCAACTTTAACTAACAAAACCATATACTGAATCGTAAAGCCCAAACTCAATAAAAAAATAGGAACACTATAGAAACAGGATGTCATGAATTCACTTTGGTTCCCTTTTGCCATTACTTTTAAAAAAACAATGACACTTGGAATTCCAATGACCCAATGTATCAATGCCAAACCATTAACTGGGTTCGCATAGCTCTCCTTTAAGGGGAGCTCCACGACTCCATGAAAAGTTTCCCCATCTAAATGACCCACCATCATATACCAGCCTAAAAACAATACGGCCAAAAAACAGCCAAATAGCGTTAGTACTGTACCAAACGTACTCGTTTCCTTCTTCCTTGCTTTACGTTTCTTTTTACTCAATCGTCACACCAACTTTTTTCTGAATATCTTAGTACAATAACATAAAATACAAGACCAAAAAAAAGGGAATTCCTTACTATTTTTCGGTGGGACCGGGGACCGTGGGGACGGTTCTATTGGCTTTTTTGTTTTAACTAATGTTCGAAAAGGCCATGAGAACCGTCCCTTTGGTACTTCTTTGGTACTTTACTTGACTACACGCGGTGTATGAAGGTTCGGTATCGGGACGGTCGACCAATCGATATCGGATGCGAAATAAAAGCTTGTATAGCCTGGCTGGTTGTATACGACATTTTGCCTTGCGATCTCGCTTCTGTATTGTGTATCGTGCATCAATGTATACAATTTGCGGTCGGTAATCTCGGTGCTCATATAGATTCGAATCGCCGAACTGTCAGTGGTTCGAACGAGAAGTTCTTCCCGCCAGTCCCCGAATATGTCTGCAACAAGGCATGGATTGCCCTTCGTATGATTGTTGGAGGTTGTCTCTTCCGCCGTAACCAAACGGCCTCTTTTCCAATCGTCGATTGTGACAGGCTGACCCAAAGCGCCACTGATGATTTGAGTGGTCATGTCAGCCGCCCACTTAATGTTCATATTAGTCCCTGGTACCTTCTGATTAATCTGTTCTCCCTTTGCACTCATCAAGCCGAAGGTCTCATGACTTGAAGGATCTTCCAATGTCCAAGTCTGAAGTCCCCGATACTCTGGGTCAACCTGACCGATCATCCCACGACCTATATCATCTGTCGCAAAAGCACCATATAGCACTTCACCTGTCGCCGCATCGCGCAGCGTATATCCATAAGGTCCTCGTACGCCGCTCTCATGAACCATGAATATTTCCAGACCAGGGCGATCTGGATCGATATTCGTTACATGAAGAGCATCGCCGTGGCCCAGTTTAGCAATCTCTCCCGGCGCAGCACTCCCTTCCGGCAGTATGCCTTTTGAGCTGTATAGAATGGTTCCATCATGGTCGATCGTAGCCGAGCCGTATATGATTTCATGACAGCCGTCACCGTCAACATCCGCAACGCTCAAAGAATGTGCTCCTTGCTTCGCAAGACTGCCAAACGCCTCGCTTCGACCGTCGGCCAAATGAAGACTGTCGTTGAATGGATTATCCATCGTGATCCAACCGCTATCGGTAAACCAATTCTCTTTCAGATGAGTCCCATCCCAAGAGTAGGAAACGACAGCGGCTCTTGTGTAATAGCCCCGAGCAAAGACTGCATATGGTTTTTGTCCATCTAGATAGGCTACACCGGCAAGGAAACGATCTACCCGGTTTCCCGGTTCAATGCGGTTCCAAGCATAATCACCCCACATGAGGCCGTCGTCATGCCGTCCAGGCTTATAGCGGATTGTTTCGAGTTCTTCTCCCGTCAGTCCATTAAAAATAGTTAAATATTCTGGGCCATTTAAAATAAATCCTTCAAATGCCCGTAGGTTATTGCGGTTGCTCCTCTTTTGCGCATAAACGTCTAAAAAATAATCGACCAGCCGTACGGCATCTGCCCGGTTCAACGGATAAGAGTACAGATTATCAATCCCGAAACATTCCTCAAGAGTTAATGGCCAATGGCCGGCAACTACCTCTTCATGCTCATGCCAACTCAAGAACATGTCCACAAGATGCTCGTAATAATCGGTACTGCTCATCCGATAATCGTCATTATGGCTGTAACCGGCCGCCACATCTTCTTGAAGCATCGTGATATAGCTTTCGGAAACACCATTCCCTTCCTGATTGTATCGAATGACCTTCGTTCCAGGGGCGGTCTTAAAAATCAATTCCGCTTTGCCGTCCCCATCAAAATCGTACACGAGGAATTGCGTATAGTGTGCGCCTGCCCGAATGTTAACGCCTAAATCAATCCGATAAAGCAGTGTCCCGTCCAACTTATAGCAGTCGATAAAAACCGGGCCAGTATAGCCGGAATGCGACACATCCTTGGAATTGGAAGGATCCCATTTGACAAAATATTCGTACTGGCCATCACCGTCCACATCCCCGACGCTCATATCATTAGCAGAGTATGTATAGGTCTCTCCAGCTGGCGTAACGCCGCTGTTTGGCTTTTGCAAAGGAATTTCATAGTATGTACTCTCCCAAGGGGTTACCTCCGCGCTGCGGTCAATCTCTTTTCCTTCCACGATTGCGCAAACATAATAGGATGAGGAGCCTGTCCCATCACGATCCAAAAAGTTGGTGCTATCATAAATCGTTGCGATGAGGACTCCATCGCGATAAAGGTTAAAATCAGGTCCAATAAGCCCTTTATCGGTAAAACCAGTCACTTCATTCCCCAGCAATCTCCAGCTAAGAAATATCCCTTCTGATGTTGAAGCAGCAGCTAACCCCCGATCCAGATATTCAAGCTGTACTGCAGAATCAACTTCTGACTCTAGCTTATTTTTCACCTGTTCTGATTTCAATTGATTCACTCCCATTCTCTGTCGCTATCTTCGTTTTTTGACTTAATTCTTGTTTTTTTAGCAGCGCAGCTAGGAATGCAAGAACAAGCCCTTGACCCCATCCCTGTACCCTTTTTTTTGGAACCAAATTGTAGTCTTCCGCAGTGTACATTACGGCCGTTCCCGCAGAAACATTTCTAACCGAACCGTCTTCATCAATGTTTGATACGATTCCCTCATAAGCTTTTGCGACATATTTCTGATGCAATGGATGTGCGTTTACTGTCAATGCAGCGGCAATACCGGCTGTTGCCGAAGTTTCAAGGTAGGAGGTATCATCGTTTAAGATGGTATGCCACATACCCTCTCCTGACTGTAGTCTTACCAGCGCACTCAATTGGTCACCAAGAGCTCCGTCAATCTGCATCCACATAGGCATAAAGGGATTGAGCATTCTGAAAGCCTGTGCCATCGTGTAAGCCGCCCATGCATTTGCCCTTGCCCAATAAATGGCGGATAGATGATCCTTTCTAACATTGTCCCACGCGTGATAGAACAAGTTTGTCTTATTGTCTTGCAGGTACTCCTCATGCCAATAGAACTGTTTCAATGCATCATCGATATATTCCTTGTTATCAAGCTTAAATCCAATACGAAGCAGGAAGTATGCTGCCATGAACAAAGTATCTGCCCATGCCTGTTCCGGAAAGTCATTTTTTGATGAAACTGTATGCTGGAATACTCCATCTCCGAAACGGATTGCATCCTTTCTAAGATACTCAGCTTTCATCAGTGCAAGATCAAGGTATTTTGCATCCCCTGTGGCTTCATGCAGGGTCAACATTGTATGTCCCATAGCACAAGCGTTAACATTCATTGGGGGAAGCCCTAAATCAAGGTATTCGTCTACCCATTTGACCATGAAATCAATATATTCCTGGTTTCCGGTAACCTCCCAGGCTTTTCCTATACCATAAAAAGCTACCCCGCATGACCAGCTCCATGTAAAATCTATATTCATTGTTCTTCGGACTACGGTGTCAATCATTTCCTTTAATTCGTTTTCATCATATTCAAACCTAGGCATCTTCGTCTTCCTCTCTTCATTGTTCCTGCATTTTTTGGATTTAAAGTGCTACGGCACCTTGTGTCAGATTGTATCCTCTTAATCAGTGTAAAAACAATGCTTTAAAGGCATTCATTTATGGTATAATGTCAGTATTTTACCGGAGGAGGGACCACAACTTGAGAACTTATTATTATAATCCGGAAACACCGTACCGTGTGAACCCGGATTTGCATCTGCTTTTCTGGGGAAGGGAGGAGTGTGCTCCGGGACATGCCGTAGGTCCGATGGTTCGGGACATCTACGTCATTCATTTTATTCATAATGGCTCTGGAGTCGTCCAAGTTGGGAAGCATACCTTTTCACTTGAAGCGGGGCAAGCCTTTCTCATTTATCCGGATGTTTTGACCTTTTATAAGGCGGACATGCACTCACCCTGGGTTTACACGTGGCTGGCCTTTTCCGGTGAGCAGGTAGAACCTATTTTGGCGCGTACACGGCTGACCCCGGAGCAGCCGGTGTTTCCTATGGACATTAAGATCATGCCTGATATGTATAATCAATTAACGATGGTTTCCGAAAAAGAACCTGGCTCCGATCTAAAGATCAAAGCGCTTATGTATGAATTTTTATCCGTGCTCACAGAGACTGTCCCGCTTTCCGTCCCAGCGAGTTCAAGCCCAAATAGACGGGACACCTATATCGTGCAAGGCATGGAATATATTCATGCTCACTATCATGAACAGGTATCCATTGAACAACTAGCTTCATTTGTTCGGCTGGACCGCAAATATTTCTCCGCCATATTTAAGGAATCGCTAGGACTGACACCTCAGCAATATCTGCTGCAATACCGGATGAATAAGGCTTGCGAACTACTTAGGAAAGGGCAGTATAACGTTGGAGAGGTCGCCCAATCCGTGGGATATTCAGACGCACTGTTGTTTTCAAGGATGTTTAAAAAAATAATAGGAACCGCTCCGAAGCATTATCGCCAACAGACCAGCCATTCCGACATAAATCCATAAACCACATCCTTGCTGATATAGGCTTATCCCGCCAAACCCTCTAAAATGGGTTTAATTCACATGGGAGGGAATTTTTATGCGAAATTTTACAACATACAGGGATTCTGTTACAGGATATGAGATACGTCAGTATACTCAAGGACAAGAACGCAATACTAAGCTATATTTCACAACCGAGAATTTTACTACAGATGACCGTTATTTCTTCTTCAACCAGCAGATTCCCTCGGGTTTGAAAAATGAGGTCTACCAAGGAACAGGAGATCTTTACAAAGCAGAGGTCGAATCTGGCGAACTGAAGCTGGTAGCAGGCAGTGAATACAGTGGCTTTGCCATGGACAGGTTTGAAAACTACGGGGTGATGACAAAGGGGAATGTCGTTTGCCGCTATGAATGCGACAGCGATAAAATCATTGAATTGGGTGCTCTCCCCGCTGGCGGTCATATTACGGGGCATTTAACTACTAGCAAAAGCGGGATGATTGTTTGCAGTTATAAACAAAAAAACTGCATTTACGCCTTGGTTACATTGGATCCTCAAACCGGAAAAAGTGAAGTAGTCTATCAAAGTGATTATAACTTGGGGCATGCGCAGGTTTGTCCCACCGATGAAAATACGATTTTCTTCATTCATGAAACAGGTGGCGATGCTTTGCAGCGGATGTGGCTTTTTGATGTCACCACTTCTACCGCACGGCCGTACTACGTCGAATCCGAGGGAGATTGGATTACCCACGAGGTCTGGACTGCTGATGGTGAAAACATTGTGTTCATGAAGCTGCCGTCTTATCTAATGATGGGGACAAAAGACGGTCAAAATTTCCGCATCATTACCAAGGAAGATCAGCTCCTCCACCCCGGAGTTTCACGTGACTCAAAATGGTTATGCGCGGACCGTATCGGTTACCTTGGCGTAGAAAGCCCTAATCTGGTTTATCTTGTAAATGGCGAAACAGGTAATTCCCTCGTACTCGCCAATACGGATACACCAAGAAGCGGTGCGGATCATCTTCACCCTTCTTTTAACCGCAAGGGCGATATGATCTTGTTTAACCGTCCGTTTGACAACGGAAGTACACAGGTTTGCCTCATTGATTTAAACCAAGTTGAAAGACCCTAGTTGATATAATTATATTTTTCAGTTTTAGAACCGTTTGATATATTAATAGATTCTAGCTGCAATAACAATAAATGGTTAAATGGCGTATCATTTACTTTTTGTGTAAGTGGATGCTGCATAAGGAGGAAAAGCTGTTTGAAATCTTTTGAAAAACTACATCCATTATTAAAAAGTTTTGTCGAAAAAGGTCCGGCTGGATGTGCCTGTTCCGTTACCCATCAAGGGAAAACAGTGTTTGAAGATTACTTTGGATATGCTGACCTTGAAACAGAAAAACCAATTTTACGAGATACGATTTATAGAATATATTCAAACACCAAATTGGTGACGTGTGTTGCTGCCCTTATTTTATATGAACGGGGTTTGTTCTTGCTGAATGATCCTCTTGAAGATTATCTTACAGAATTCAAAGAACCAAAAGTTTACCATCGGAATAAAAATGGCGATTTGTCGATTTTACCTGCTACAAAATCAATCAGGGTCAAAGACCTCTTCATGATGACCTCGGGATTAACCTATGGAGGAGACGGAAATGAAACGGAACGTCAGGTTAAAATGGCGCTCGATAACTTTAATCACAACAAGGGTCCTGAGAATCTAGATGTAAGAACCCTCTCCCAAATACTCAGCAAGATTCCACTTGCCTTTGAACCGGGGACACAATGGCAATATAGCTATAGCCATGACGTCTTGGGAGCACTGATTGAAGTCTTGTCAGGTAAATCCTTGGGACAATTTTTAAAGGATGAAATTTTTGATCCTTTGGAAATGAAGGATACATTTTTTAAGATTCCCGAAGAGAAAAAAGAGCGTCTTTGCAGCCTTTACAATCGTAATGAAGATGGGGAGTTAACCAAAAATTCATTAATGGATGGGAATTATAAGCCAGAAGCCAAGTTTGAAAGTGGAGGCGGAGGGCTGCTGTCTACGTTAGACGACTATAGTCGATTTGCCCACATGTTGGCAAACGGCGGAGAGCTTAACGGTGTCAAAATATTAGGAAGAAAGACCATTGAACTCATGTCCACCAATCATCTTCAGCCAGAGGTACTGCCGTACTATAAATTGGGATTATCTGAAGGGATATGGTTATGGATTGGGTGTCAGAGTCATGATGAATCCGCCTTTAGGAGGCAGTAACAGTTCAATCGGAGAATTCGGATGGTGTGGTATGGCAGGTACGTGGGTATTGATTGACCCAAAGGAAAAGCTATCTGCCGTGTATATGCAGCAGATGATGCCTAACTTTGAGGCTTACCATCAGCCCCGGCTTCGCTCGGTTATTTATAGTTCGCTCTAAGAATACGCTTAGATGCCCAATAGATTAATGGAGGTATTCAGGTGGCTGATTATTCGTTTGTAAAAGACAAAGTCGCAGTTGTAACAGGCGCTGGGAGTGGAATCGGACAAGCGATTTCAATGGGTCTAGCGAAAGTGGGAGCAATCGTGATTCTAGTGGGACGCTCGGCTGAAAAGCTAATAAAAACAGCTGAACTTATTGAAGAACTCAAGGGTAAATCTGTGGTAGTGTGTGCAGATGTAAATAGCATTGAAAGTGTAGAACAGATGGCTTCAACGGTTTTAAAAAAGTTTGGTGTTCCCTCTATTCTTATTAACGCTGCGGGGATTCATGGGGAGATAAGGACGATAAAGGAAAGCGATCCGCAACTGTGGATGGATACGCTGATGATTAATACTGCTGGGCCATATCTTGTTTGCCGTGCTTTTATGAACGAAATGATTGAGCTGGGCTGGGGCAGAATTGTGAATGTGAGTTCCGCCGCTTCTCTTGTAAAACCTAACGGCGTCAACAGTGCCTATGCGACAAGCAAAGCTGCCTTAAATCATTTTACCAGGCAGCTTGCATCAGAACTGGAAGGAACAGAGATTACGGCAAATGTCATTCATCCTGGTGAAGTAAAAACGCAAATGTGGGCAAATATTAAGTTTGATGCTGAAAAATCAGGAAATCCGGTTATGACACGGTGGGCTGATATGGTTGGACAATCAGGCGGCGATTCTCCCGAGAAAGCAGTCGAGGTCATCCTCGATTTATTAACGCCAGAATCAAATGAAATAAATGGGAAATTTTTATGGATAAAGGATGGCAAAAAAAAGCCAATTCCTAGTTGGGATTAAGAGGAATAACTATACATTTTTCCTGCAGCTCGCCAAAGTTTTTTCTTATGTATATATCAAAAAAGCATTGATTCCCAATTTAAATTGCTTTTTCTAATGTTTAAGAAGAATAGAACCGAAGAAAAAAGACATCCTTTTTTAATAGGATGTCTTCACTTAGTATTTTGTTTGGTTTGAACATTCTGCTTTGAAATCAGGTAAATCATCAAAAGCTTGTGGGATGATAATACCGTCTTCCTTCCTTTGCTTTTGCTTTGTTCTGCCATAAAAAAGCCTCCATCGCTTCATTGGTGATTCCCAATATAGCAAGGAGGCTCCACAGTCTTTTGATAGTACCCTCAACAGTCTAGTTGCAAAACACTTCTACTAACCAAATATTTACATACGTTCGAAAACGTTGGTGTCATAATACTTTTGGCGGGACTGTGTGGGAATCGAACCCACCAGACCTGGCACGCAAGTCTCAAGCAGTTTTGAAGACTGTGTATGGGACCAGTGGTCAAATCAGATTCAAATTCCCCCGTAATATCAAGGGGTCTCGGCAGTCTCTTGAAAGTTTTTTAGACCGTTTTCCCTAACCTCTACAGCCTCCATTCTAGAATAAATATTTACTTAAGACAATTTAAAATATTATCCAATAAGTTGTAAAGCCGAACCCAAGATCCTAAAAAGCATTTTTAGATTTAGCCCTGTTGATGTAGTTAAAATGTATTATCTTTACAGGTGCAGGCTGTTCTAGTTTGCCTACAAGATAGTCCAGATAAAGATATTCAAAATGTGCAAGCAAAATAAAGCGGCTGCTATTCCAGCCATTAATCACTTAGACGCATTTCTTTGCCCTCCTTTATTCGTTCTATCGATTCAAACGTTTACAATATTTATTTCTTTGGTTTGTGATAATTTAATATTCTAACTATTATTTTTATTCAAAAATTATTCTATAATACTTTTCATTACAAAAATTCAAAGTCAGAGATGTAAAGAATGAAAGTTTTAGAGAAAGTAAGCCAATTCGCCGGCAGTACCTTTGCCGTTTGGGTGCTATTATTTGCAGCCCTTTCGTTTTTTTGGCCATCCGCGTTTACGTGGATAGCACCACATATTTCCCTCCTAATAGGGATCATTATGTTTGGAATGGGAATATCATTGTCTGCAGGAGATTTTAAAGAAGTTTTCAGACGTCCAAAGGATGTGGCGATTGGAGTTATTGGTCAATTTTTAATCATGCCTACTCTTGCTTTTTTACTTGCAAAAGGATTGCAATTACCTCCTGAAATAGCTGTAGGAGTCATTTTAGTAGGTTGCTGTCCGGGAGGGACTTCATCTAATGTTATGACTTTCTTGGCGAAAGTTGATGTTCCTCTAAGTGTAACCATTACCTCAGTGACAACACTACTCGCACCTGTGGTAACACCAGCACTTATTTTATTACTTGCAAGCGAATGGATTCCAGTAGAACCAGGTAGCCTATTTGTTTCCATTGTAAAAATTGTGATTATACCTATCGTCCTAGGGCTTATCATTAAGAAATTATTTAATCGTCAAGCACAGGCAAGTGTAAAGGTCCTTCCACTTGGATCCATTATAGGAATTGTTTCGATTGTAACCGCAGTAGTATCTGTTAACCAACAAAATATTGCTAAAACAGGGTTAATCATCTTTGCTGTTGTTATTCTCCATAATGTCCTTGGCTATTTACTGGGCTATTTCTTTGGAAAGTTATTCAAGATGGATTTATCGAAGAAAAAAGCAGTTGCAATTGAAGTTGGAATGCAAAACTCGGGGTTAGGTGCTGCCATTACTTCAGCACATTTCTCACCATTATCTGCTGTACCAAGTGCTATTTTTAGTGTTTGGCATAATATATCTGGTCCAATATTAGCGACCCTATTTAATCGAATGGGTAACAATAAGCCGCTCGATGCGGAATCAAAAAATTCACAATTAACAAACTAGATAACCACACCTTCATTGTTGGAAATCAACGACCACATGAAGGTGTGTTTTTTTGTTATTTTTGAAAATGGGTTTGTCACCCAATTCCCCTTTCTTTAATGTAACTACCTTAACACCACTTTTTTGGCATAACCTTTGTTTGCATAAATTTTCCCCAAAACCAATGAAATCATATTAATTCAACTCCCTCAATCCCCAATTTCTGCAAAGATATGGGGCTTTTCTTCCGATTGTCTGCATAGATTGTAGACAAGGGTAAGTGATCTCTCAATTAAAATAGTAAACCAGGAGGGAAATAGCCTAATGCAATTTATTGAAGATGTTAAAGATGTGAAATTTAGTTTTTTGGAAAAACCGCCTGCGTCGCCGATGACTTATGCCTTTGTTTATGTTAATAATCACAACGAATACTATGCAGTAAAAAATGGAGAGCGTTTGTCACGTAGTGAATTACGGATTGGCAAATATAAAAGAGTTTATACAGTCAATATGCAGCAGCATACCATCACATACAAAGAGGAAGTCCCTTCTGCAACAAGAGGAAGAACGTTTTCTGTCAATCTATTTATCGATATTGCTGTTGAACACCCCGAACGGTTAGTTCAACAAAATGCAGGAGAATTTGGCGACATTATTAACAATAATTTGCCCTTCTGGGTGGAGTCTGAAGCAAGATTTTATCCTATTGAAGAAGAGCTTAGTTTTGCACGGCATATTGAAGAGTTTTTTCAAACCTCGCCATTAGTCAAGGTGTTAAGAGAGGCTGGAATTGTTGTTCGAAATGTTCGTGTTTTGATCCGGCAAGGTATTAGGGACCAACGCCATGATGAGGCAATCGCTGATTTAGATCGAAACGCAGAATTATCCGCCTATCAAGAGGCTCTGGACTTGGAGGAAGCGCGCAGAATTTCGGTTTCGATTAAAGATGCTCTTCAAGCAGGTGATTTTATCACTGCTGGAAAGCTTGGAGAAAAGAATGAAATGGCAAAGCGGTTAGTGGAATCGGAGTTTAGCCAAAATCAAGCCTTCAAATTTGAGGTAAACAAACAACTATTCAACTTAATCAACGATCACGCTATTGACCAGCTTGAGGCAGAACTAAGATTGGCCAAGCTAAAAAAACTATTCCCGTATCTCCCCGTCAATCTGGAAAACATCAATAGAAAAAAACAGATTACTGGTCCAAAGAGAGAACTTCAATCCTATTTAAATAAAGGAGATTAGCTATTGTGGAATCCATTTTAAACCAGCTGTTTTGGATCTGGTCACTTATATCTGTCCTGCCGGAATGGATGCGTCTTTTTTTGGCTCTCTTTGTGCTCTTGCAAATCGCAAGGCTGATTTTGTTGTACATTGTTCCTCCCTTCTTAAACTTGTTATGCCGTTTGTTTAAAAAGATGATATATCCAATTTCTTACCCAATTATGGCACTTCTTTCCACTCTGCAAAGACGGCGGAGAGAAGCAGGAATAGCTGGCATACCTGTTTGGATTGAAATCATCGAAGGAATGTTTGCCTTGTTCGAGAATTTTTTCAACAAAATGATTGAACTTTTCACGAAACGGAAAAGGAATAAGGGCAGGATTAAAAGATGGACCTTCTATGCTGCCACAGCTGTAGTGATTTTGCTGACTACTGCCATTATGAACAATCCAAATGAGTGGTATATACAAAAATGGAGGAAAGCGGAGGTTTGGTTAAACCAAGAACATGTGCACATACAAGCATCTGGGGCTTCCCCTGATCAAATAGAATTAATTTTAAATAAGAAATATGAAGATGGCGGAAATATTCGTGAAGCTCCCGCACTAACCGCGCCCCGTCTATACACGGTCACAAATAGAGAAATCATTCACTTTTTAAATGAAGAACAAGTAGATTCCAAAGGAATAAAGTGGCTAAAAGTCCAAACTACAAACGGGATCGAAGGCTGGATATCCGCATTGATTGTCATGGAAAAGCAATAAATTAAGGGTTATTTATATCTTAGAGTCGTAATGAAAGAATAATTCCCTTGATTTTAAGCGTCTTTTCCAATTAAAAGAACAACAGTGGTGTCAGGTAAATCCTTTGGACAGTTTTTAAAAAATGAAATTTTTGATCCTTTAGAAATGAAATGCAGTTACTGCTGCCTAACTTTGAGGCTTACCATCAGCCACGGCTTCGCTCGGTTATTTATAGTTCGCTTTAAGAACACGCTATTTTCACTCAAAAGCAATCGCTCAGACCTATGCTGATTCGATTGCTTTTATTTTTTTGTTTCATTATTCTAACTCTTGCTTGTAGATAAGACATAATAAACCAGTAATCAAGATGGCGAGGTACAATTAGTTTATTCAAACGCTGAAACATTTTGGTATTTATCAATTCAGAGTGCTTACTCTTTTTCTGTTATGTACCATCCATCAGGCTTTTTCTCTATATGGAATATATCTTCATCGAATTTTTTTCGGAGCATTCTATATTCTTCATTTTCTATTTTAATTTTGGTTACTTTGATTTTTTTCAGCGTTATTTCAGGTTTCTTGACTTCGATGACAAAATCATTAATCATAAAAAATGTTCGTTGATATCTCATACTCCACTTCCTCCCTGTTTCTATTATTTACGTATAGAATTGGCCAAACATTAATAAAACCCTTGTAAATTTTTTTTAAAATGTCTCCTCGCCTCGAATGATCAAAAACAGACGAAATCGCAGTTGAAATGAATCAGACTTACACATTTAAAATGAACAATTCTCATTAGTCATGTATGACTTTGCCAATCAACGGCAAATTCTATCGATTTATCGTAATCATTTTCTCCTGTTTTTTTAAATTATATCTTAATGAAAAACTTACAAACTATTATTGAACTACCGCCATAATAGCAACCGTATCCATAACCGCCACATCCAACGCCATATCCAGAACCTCAATTTTACATCTTATGGAACTATATTAGTGTTTTTTAAACAAAGAAGGCCTTTCTTCGGTTTACTAAACGGAGGAAAGGCTTTTTTCAAATTGACAGTCCTTGGCTAGAGTTTCTACAGCTTTTGAAGACATTTAATTTTGAAATATGATCATTACTTACGCGTCCCTGTCATGGTAGCTTTTTCTCTTCTTTTTACTAAAAAATATGAATTAATCCAGGCAGTAATAGGAATAATCAAAGCTACGCCAATACCGGCACACAAAATCGTCATCACTTCAGCAATAAAAATCTTTGAATTTACGATTTCTCCAATAGAATAAGATAAATCTTTAAACCAAATAAGTAAGGCCAAATAACCTCCAAAGAATGCAAAAAATAACGTATTTGTACTGGTTCCTAGGATATCCTTCCCAATGCTTATTCCAAAAGCAAATAAATCCCTCTTGCTGATGGATGGATGATGATGAAACATTTCCCGCATTGGGGAAGATATTGCAATTGCCGTATCTGTAATCGCACCGATTGTACTCATAATAATCACGGAAGCAGCTATTTTAACAAAATCTATCCCAATATATAGGGAAAAGTAGCTGAGTTCCTCTACTTCCTCTTCTCCAAATCCCTGAATCATCGCATTTTCTGTAACGATTAAAATTAAAAAAAGAAGAATCACAACTGTGATAATGGTAGCAATGAAGGCTGTTTTGGTCTTGCTGTTAACTTCATTAATATAAAACAGATTAATGCAACTAATCACAGTAGATGCAATCATTGTTAAGATAATCGGATCTGCCTGTGGCACTGTCATAATAATGATGGTAAAAAGGAGCACACCAAAGTTTAAGAATATAGCCCAAAAAGACCGTACTCCCTTTTTGCCGCCAATAAGGAGCATCAGTATAAATAAAATACATGCTAGCAACACTAATGCATTCATAATCTTGCCCTCTTTCGATTAACGAAAAAAATAGTAGTATAAAGTCCTATCGGAATGGTAATCACGATTCCAATCCCGCCAGCCAGGGCTCTGGTCAATTCCAATGAGAGATTCATGGAAAGGGTGAAGAACATAGGAGAATTATTCTTAAAATACAAAATAAGCATTGGTATAGAACCACTTATATAGGCAAAGAACAAAATATTTGTCATCGTTCCCATAATATCTTTGCCAATCTCCATTCCTGATGCTTTAAGTGCCTTTACCGGTATGTTGTGATCCTTTTCATACAAACCAAAGATGGAAGAAGACATGGTAATGGCCACATCCATCACCGCTCCTAAAGACCCGATAAATAACCCTGCCATAAACACTTCTTTATAAGGGCGTGTTAGAAATTGCATTTCCTCATACCGAAGTCCTTTTTCTGCCGTCAACCACATTACAAGATAGGTTATTAACAAAGAAATAAAAGTTCCCAATAGAGTTGCAACAATTGCTGCATATGTTTTCTCATTAAAGCCGTTAACTAGGAGCAAAGAAATGACCGTAAATAAAACAACACTGACACTGCAAATCCATAATAAACTGATGCCGGAAGTATTTAGATAAACATCCAATGCATAGGACAACAATATGGCATTAACAGCCAAACTCATAATAGAAAACAGCCCTTGCTTTTTTCCTACGAAAAGAAGAGTGAAGATAAAAACCCAAGCAACAATCACTATGTATATATCACGCTTTAGTTCTACTATCGATCCAGTTAAATCTTTATCTTCTTTCATCACATCAATTGTGACAAACATTTCATTTCCAACATGATATTTCTGATCAAAAGCTCTCGATGAGGAGAACTCATTCGATAAATAAATAAGATTTCCCTTTTTATTACCATTTTTAATTTCGGCTATAATATGCTGAGTATAAAGACGATCTTTATTCTTATGCATATCAACCATTTCAGTGGAATCTTCCATCTTCATTTCAATGACTTCAGCTATTGGACGTTCATAAAATGAATGATTGTAATGAACAAAAATAATTGAAGCAGTAAAACAAATTGCAGTTATAGTATAGAAAAGTATTTGTTTATAAGTCATTTTTCTTAAAACGTTCACGATAAGATTCAAATAAAAACCTCCAGCTACGGGATGTAAATTGTCGATAGAAACAACATAACAAGAATGTTTTTAGTTGGTCAAGGGTACATATCTCCATAACCGAAAAACTTCAATGACTAAATTGCCCAAATTCAAAAATTCAAGCAATCTGCCGAGAACGCTTGCCAATGAAGTAAAGAATATTATACAAAAGACATTGACGGATGGGCTTATGAAAAAAAAGAAGCTGCTCTTTAATTCGAGCAGCTGAATAAATAAACTATGTAAATCATTTTAAAATTCAATGTTACCAAAATATGACCAAAGATAATAATTCGGTTGTTGGCAAACAACTTGACCTTTACGTTTACTTCTCAAAAACCCTCATTTATCAAGGATTGGCGGGACTGCGTGGGAATCGAACCCACCAGACCTGGCACGCAGGTATCAAGCAGTTTTGAAGTTAGAGGGAAGGTATCATTTTTGATTACATTTAGTTTTATATAATGCCGTAAAGTCTTGATTTAATGCACTTTTTAAAAAGTTATATATCATTTAGTTTTAACTATTTTAATATAAAAACAACTAGTCTGTGACCAAGTTGTGACCAAAGGTGTGACCAGTTTTCTTGGATTATAAATAAAATTAAACAAGGATTTGAGGAGGTTTAAGTTAACCTCCTCTTCTTTCATTTATCACCCAAAGGAAGAATGATCCTGATTGAACCTGTGACCCCAACCCTGTCAATGATGGATATACTTTATGATTAGGAATTCCATTTAAGTCCGCCTCAGGACCCACAACATTCATTTCCGTACTTAACGTTGGTCCCAAAAGAGCCACAATGTCATCGTCACTCATGAGTTTTTGTGCAGCTGCTAAAGCCTGTTCCTGCTTTCCAGCGGAATCTTCAATCACAAGCTCAATTTTGACATCGCCCTTTGCGTTAATTTCTTTTTGAGCTAACTTAAAACCTCTTGTAATCGCTTCACCATAAGCAGCTCCAGGACCGCTTAAATACGAGATGACTCCAATTTTGGCTTTAACGCTTTTACCTGCTTGTCCACCGTCTTTAGAATCATCCTTTCCTGATGTTTCTGTACTACTGCCGCTGCAAGCTGTTAACAGAGCAAGTAATAGAACAGAAACGAATAGAAATGTCTTGTTTACGATCTTTCTCATTGCACTACCCCCTATTTTTTTAAAAATTTTAAATATGTATCTATTAAATAACAAATATTTTACAACGTAAATCATTTAGACAGAATTTTTAGAATTCTTATTTAATTAAACAATGACGTGTGAAATACATCTTTTCTTGAGATGCTGTCTCCAAGAATGACTTATAAAAAGGAACGAGGATTGGGTGCTAAATTAGAAATGAGCCCATACCGGGCAGATTGCTCATTTTATATTCTGGTTCTTTTTGGAACAAAAAAAAGTGACAATACTCTTTTTCAGTATTGCCACCAATGCATAATCTAACTATCATTTGGGTCAAAATGTCTGTTGGACTAGTTTAATAGGTTTTAATCTACTACAATTTAAATATTATACTAAGTGAGCTCCACCATCGATCAGAACAGCTGTGCCAGTAGTAAATCCATTTTTCGCTAAGTATACATAGGTTTCAGCTATATCTTGTGGTTGTGCAATCCGTCCAACAGGCAGCTGTTGTGCAATTCCATTGAATAATTCTTGACGCTGATCATCCGACATTCTAGCGTAGATTGGTGTATCGACAATTCCTGGTGAAACCACGTTTACCCTGATAGGGGCTAGATCTATGGAAAGTCCTCGAACCAATCCTTCGATCGCTGAGTTGATGGCCGCCAAAGTAGTAGCTCCTTGAGGAGGACGCACACCATATACACCAGAGGTTAAGGTAATCGAGCTCTCATTATTTAAATACGGCAGGGCTGCACGGACGGTAATATACTGTCCCCAGAACTTGCTGTCAAATGAGTCTCTAGCACTTGCAACAGGTAATTCGCTAAAGTGCCCCATAGTACCTTCTCCCGCCGTTAGCACAAGGTGATCAAAATTTCCAACCTTGCTGAAAAAGTCTGCTACTTTTTCTTCACTGCGAAAATCGATTTCGTAGCCTTCCACAATGCCTCCAAGCACTTGTTTCGCTTCAGATAACTTTGAATCAGAACGGCTTGCGATGATTACTTGAGCAGATTGATCTAGAAATGCTCTGGCAGCAGCTAATCCGATGCCAGATGTACCACCTAAAACGACCACTCTTTTTCCTTTTAATGACATGGTTAAAAGCACTCCCTTAAAATTTTTTTAGTTTGCCAATTTATTGGCAAGTACTCATATTGTTCTCTACAATCTCTAAGTGAAATTTACATAAAGAACATGTTTCCTTTGTACATATAGTATTACTCAGCTAATAGGTTTAAAACTTCACGATTAAATGTAGGGAAATCATCTGGAAAACGGCTAGTCATAATAATATGGCTAACCACAACTTCTTCATTTTTGTAGTTAGCGCCTGCATTTAATAAATCGTTACGAATTGATTTAAGGGATATTTTCCCTTACTAAATAAATACTAGTAATCCACTGGGTTTACCTAATATTAATTCTGTTGATCAATTTTCGCACCTAAACTGCTCACAAGGTGATTAACATAGTCTAGAACAGATATTGATTCTTATTTTACGCCATTAAGAAGCTGCCTCATGGAGTTTAGCTCAGAAGATAGCTCAATAAACCATTCTTCATCCCCTGTTGAGAGAGCCAAATCTATTAGAAAACGAATTTGTTCCTTGTTTGTCACTTTTGAAACTGGCATTTTCTTAACCTGTTTACTTAACATATGAATTGTTTTGCCAACAGTTACTTTATTATCAGATATAATAACCGTTACCTTCATTATCCCATCCAGAATATCAAGTGAATCAATATAGCCTAAAATCAATTCCCCATCCATTGATTTCCCCTTAATCCAATCACCTGTTTTTAAAATGGAACTATTATTGGTCATCATACTTTTTTCACCTTCTTAAAATAGTAGAATAAATAAATAAAGAAAGAAATTAAATAAAAATGACAGCCATCAGGTTGAACTGTAATTTATTTTATTACATTTTAATTAATAGGAAGGCCTGACCTTCACCTGTATTCATTTCTGTTGATTGATAAGACCGACAACGTCTTTAATGGTATAGTTCTTTAAATATTCCCCAAGATGTTCTTCAGCACCTAAGAAAATACCAAATAAAACTCTTTTCATATTCGCGCCCACAACACACTGTTCATTTGATTCAGGACACTTAGGCTGCAATGCACCTTCAGAGGTTATCTTATATATATCCCATAGATTAATTTCACTTAAATCTAATGCAAAAATAAATCCGCCGCCAGTTCCTTCTTTCGATTTTATATATCCATGCTTTTTTAACAAACTCAGCACTTTACGAATACGAACTGGATGGACACCGGCACTCTCCGATATAGCATCGCTTGTAGACATCCGATCCAACTGCAGTGCAAGATAAGTTAAACTGTGAATGGCAAGAGTATAGTCACTATTCATGGCCTGCCTCCTAAGTATTAATAACTACTTAACATCTTTTTTCTGATATTCATTAGTACTGTAATACTAAGTGCTACAGATTGCCTTGTCAAGCATATTGAAAATACTGTATGACTATAGTAATACCTATTAATTGGCCAGTTTTTGTGACTCGATGTAAGAGAAAGTTCGAAGCTTTCTGGGAAGAAAACTGCGAATGTCTTCCTCATTATATCCGATCTGTAATCTTTTTTCGTCCTGGATAATTGGCCTGCGCAACATTTTTGGGTTTTTCATTATTAATTCATATAATTCATTAAGCGGGAGAGATTCAATAATTACATTTAATTCCTGAAACGTTTTTGAATTAGTTGAAATAATCTCGTCCGTTCCATTTTCTGTCAGGCGAAGAATAGATTTAATCTCATCGACTGTAAGAGGGTCAGTTATTATATTTCTTTCAATATATTCAATATTATGTTCCTCAAGCCACGCCTTTGCTTTACGGCAAGAAGTACAGCTTGATGTGATATATAAATTTACCATGCTTTTTACACACTCCTTATATATTTTTACTGCATAATTTTTTCCTTTATGTCTTAATCCTTCAACGCCATTAAAATGTAATTAAAAAAATTACAGTTAGAATTCAAAACAATTAAAATTAAGTTGGCTAAAATAACTAGCAGTCTAAACACTCAAACTAGACCAACTCAATTTAATTGAGTATACTGTAATTTTAATGTTTACAGTTCAGGAAGTCAACAATAATTTTAGGTTTAAATATAATAGCTATCTTCTGAATAGGCTTCTAAAGAAAACGTTAATACCCTTGATAACACTGAATAAATATGGCGGGACTGCGTGGGAATCGAACCCACCAGACCACACACGGTGGTCTCAAGCAGTTTTGAAGACTGTGGAGGACACCAGTACCCCATTCAGCCCCATAAATATTATAGTAGAAAGGTAATTCCCATTTGTAATCATAATACAATGGAATATAGTAATAATCAATAGAGTTAGGGATATTGTCATTTTTTCGACAACTTTTGCAATACCCCTTGAAGAGACTGCTACCTTGATAATACAGGCGAAAACTTGTCTTTTCACCTAATTTCAGACTATAATAGATAGATGAAAATTGTAATATGTAGGTGAATACAATGGGGCAGTTAACAGGTTGGTTTCTTTGGTTTATATTAATATGGATCTTTGCATTTGCCGGTGCCATGGCGATTGGCGGATTTTTTATGTTTCGTAAGTTTTTAAAGAAAATGCCAAAGGAAGACGGAAAATCCGTGATGGACTGGGAAGAATACTACGTGAATCAGACTCGTCATTTATGGGGCGAGGAAGAAAAACACCTTCTAGAAGATTTAGTTAGCCCTGTTCCAGAGCTTTTCCGTGATGTAGCACGGCACAAAATAGCCGGAAAGATTGGCGAACTTGCACTTAACGAGAAAGTAACAAAAATTACAGAAGAACTCGTCATCCGCGGCTATATTCAAGCAACTCCAAAGAGAGATCATAAATTCTTACGAAAAAAGCTTTTTGAAAATCGAATTGATGTCGCTCCGTACGAGCACTTATTCTAAACCGTCCCTCGTGACGGTTTTTTATTTTAGTATTTTTGTTAAATTTCATTGTTGAATATTAGTACAACGGAATAAAAGGTCGATGAAAGACAAATCAGGAGAATTCCCAGTGAGATTAGTCCTTCATAAGCATGATGAAAGACTAATCAGGAGAGTTCCCAGTGAGATTAGTCCTTCATAAGGATTTCCGTGAGAAAAATCAACATTTGTCTTTAACAGAGCCTATTTAATAAAAAACACTGACTCTAAAAGAGTCAGTGCTGTCCATGAAGCTGTCTATAAAGCTTCTTATAATCTAGATACATCGCGATCCGCCATGGGACAATCATACTAAACGCGAGCAAGAAGAACATACCGCTTAATTCTCCAAAATCGATTGTTGTACTTAAAATCGATTTTAACCCTAATCTCACAATTAATAATCCAACTAAAATGTACATAAACGCTTTAGAGCGTTTTAAATAGATTTCCTCGTCCCGAATCTCAAATTTTGAGGTTCTTATCAACAATATGGAAAATAACATTCCTAGGATTACTACCTCGCCTATTTCCAACGGGCTTAATCTAAATTGCGGTACTACATACATTAATGCTCCGCTTGACATAAAAACGGGCGGCAGGATAATCTTTAATGCATTTGTAGGTTTCTTTGCAGCTTTCATGCGGACGAATAAAGCAAATATCCCCATAAATACCGCTCCTATAGAAGAAATAACAACGAAGTTCATAGGATCCATCCCCTATATTAAAAATAAACCAACAACTATATTACTATAAATATCATTCATTAGAAACCTGTAAAGCCACCAAACATTCCTGAGAAAATCGTAATTATTTTTGTCATCCAATCAAAGAAGAGCACGATACCCATGACAATCATAAGATAACCGCCGACTTTTACAATTTTACCACTGTTTTTGCGGATCCATTTCATTTTGCCAACAAAGAAAGAGAGGATTAAGAATGGAATCGCAAACCCAAGTGAATAAGCGACCATGTAAACGACACCTGAACCTGGATTTGTTGCTGCAAGGGCGATTACTGCCGAAAGAATCGGACCTGTACATGGCGTCCAGCCAGCCGCAAAGGCCATTCCGATAAGTGATGAGCCAAAATAGCCGGAAGGGCGATTTTTAAATTCTAATTTACGATCTTTCATCAAAAACTCTGGTTTAAATACACCGACGATGATCAATCCAAATAGCACGATAAAGATTCCGCCAAGCTGACGAATGAGATCTTTGTACTCGAGGAAAAAACTGCCTACAAACGAAGTACCGAAACCAATGGCGATGAATATAGCCGAAAATCCTAATAGGAAAAAGATAGTATGTAGAAGGCTCCGCTTTTGAAGCATGGCGTTTTCAGTTTTTAACTCCCCCACAGACATCCCCGTAATATATGATAAAAATGCAGGGTAAAGAGGTAAACAGCATGGTGATATAAAACTTAAAAATCCTGCGCCTAAAGCTAAAAATATATTTACATCCGTCATATTAACACTCCCACTATAGTCGATACTCTTTCATTTTAACAAAACTTACCCCTAATTGATAATGGTTAACATGAATATTTTGTGTCGCAAGACGTTTATTAACAATTCCTTCAAAAAACTCTCTAAGTTTCTACTATGTTCCTAAATTAGATGGATATTTATTTACAAATATCTTGGATTTATTCCCATCTTAGGTTATACTAGTAAAACATTGTTAGAGAATAACTAGCAATGTTTTGTTGTCTATTATTGGAGTTTTCTCCGGAAAGGACCTCGACTGTGATCAAACAAGATTTAGTTGCACTAATTGAAAAAAAGCGTGCTGAGTTAATTCAAGTCGCGGTCACAAACGGCTTGACTTCCTCCATTGCTATTCGCTATAGCCAGGAATTAGACCATCTTTTAAACGAATATAATCGAAAATATATAAAGAAAACCCGCCAAGTGGCGAGTCTATAATGCAAGAATCCTGGCCATTGACCAGGATTTTTTTTATTAATGCATAATATCCTCTAAGCGTTCTACTGCGCCATTTTGCAAGAGGAACATCTTGTGATAGAGTCCACCTAGTGCCAGGAGCTCTTGATGCGTTCCTCTTTCGACGATCTCGCCCTGGTGCAAGACGAGAATTAAATTAGCGTCCTGAATCGTTGACAACCGGTGGGCAATCGCAATCGTCGTACGCCCTTTCCGCATTTTCGCTAGAGCCGTTTGAATGGCTTCCTCTGTTTCCGTATCGATGTTAGCCGTTGCCTCATCGAGGACGAGAATCTTTGGATTGGCTGCAATCGTCCTAGCAAACGCAATTAATTGCCTTTGGCCACTAGAAAACGTAGATCCTCTTTCGACCACTTTATGATTATAGGAATCTTCTAGTTTTTCAATAAAGTGATGAGCTTGAACAAATTGTGCAGCTTCCTCTACTTGTTTGTCGGTTAATTCATGTTTATGCAACGTAATATTGTCTCTTACTGTTCCGTAAAATAAAAACGGATCTTGAATTACGAGCCCCATTTTATCTCGTAATTCATCCTTAGAAAAATTACGTATTGATTTACCATCAATTAATATATCGCCTTTCTCGTATTCATAAAATCTCATTAATAGATTGATAATTGAACTTTTCCCGCTTCCTGTATGACCGACAAGCGCTACGGTTTCACCTGGATTTGCTGTAAAGGAAATATTTTTCAGGACATCTCGCTGCCCATCGTAAGAAAAGGTTAAATTCTTAATTTCAATTCTGCCCTCTTCAATAGATAGATCACTTTCTTCATTTTGCGCAGGTGCCAATTCATTCTTATCGAGAATTCTAAAAACGCGTGCCCCTGCTACAATCGCTTGCTGATACAATGATAATCTCATCATCATATTATTTACCGGTTCAAAGAAACGCTCAAGGTAATTGACAAATGCATATAACACACCGATTTCTACCGGACTGTTTAATGAAGTGATCCCAAAATAATTTAAGACAATAATCAACCCCAAAATAAAAATCAAGTCAACCGCTGGGCGCAATAATAGGCCATCAATCTTGATATTCTTCATCCCGGAATTATAATGCTTTTCATTGATGTCTTCGAACTCTTGGCGAAGTCTTTTTTCCTGGCGGAATACTTGAATAATGCTCATACCCTGTAAGGATTCACTTAGTTTCGCATTTAGTTGGCTAAGTCTTTCTCGCATATCCAAATAGAAACGTGAACTAAATTTTCGATATAAACTCATGACAAGGAGAATTAGTGGAATAAAAATAAGGCAGAACAATGCCAATTTTACATCCAGTATAAACATGGTAATGAAAATCCCTGCTAGTAAAAATCCGCTTTGGATAAAGGTCGAAATGACGGTAACAAACATATCTTTAATGGCTTCCGTATCGTTCGTTACCCTCGAAACAATACTTCCTGCTGGTGTTTGATCAAAGTATTTAAGACCAAGTGACTGAACCTTTGAAAAAATATCAACCCGCAGCTGCTGAATAATTTTCAAAGCAATCTCCTGAAACTTTACTAACTGAAAAAACATTAAAACGGATTTTACAATTTGAATCCCGAGATAACTTGCTCCAAGGATAACCAAAGGCCCAAAGACTAGATTCCCAGGTGTTAAGTAATCATCAATAAAGATTTTCACTAGAATCGGACCTGCTAACTCTCCCAATGTGGTTAAAACCAAAAGACTAAAAGCTAGAATTAATTGCTTTTTATGTGGTTTTGTATAGGCAAGCAGGCGATATAAAACACTTTTTTGTTCTTTTTGAGTCAGCTGTTGTGTTTCTTCCATTTTAATGTCCTCCATGCTCAACCAACTCCTCTAGCTGCTGACGTAAATACATTTCCTTATACCAACCATCGTTTTCCATAAGTTCATCATGTGTTCCTCTTTCAATGACCTTGCCATTATCAAGGACAAGGACTAAGTTCGCATGTTGAATAGCACTCAAACGGTGTGAAGTAATAATCGTTGTTTTCCCTTCACGGTTCTTCCTTAATGAAGAAAGAATCGCTTCCTCTGTCTTTGCATCTACAGCGGAAAGGGAATCATCGAGTACTAACACTTCTGGATTCATAAGCAGTGCACGGGCAATTGAAATTCTTTGTTTCTGCCCACCTGATAGCGATACCCCACGCTCACCTACTACGGTTTGATAACCATCAGTAAACTGAAGAATATCATCGTGAATATTCGCTAGCTTAGCCGCACTATAGATTTCTTCTTTCAGAACATGTGGATTGGTAAAGGCGATATTTTCACCCACACTGGCTGAAAATAAGAAATGATCCTGAGGTACATAGCCAATCGCTTCACGTAACTTCTCCAGTTTATATTCTTGAAGTTTGTGACCACCGAAGGAAATTCCGCCCCCATAGTCTTCAAATTCACGAATAAGAAGCTTTAAAAGTGTCGTTTTTCCTGCACCGGTTTTCCCAACAATTCCAAGTGTTTCCCCTCTATTTAGCGAGAATGAAATATCTTTTAACATAGGTTCTTTTTCACCTGGGAATGTGAATGTTTGTATATCATAGTTAATATCACCGCTAGGTACCACATCTAACGCATGACTCGAGTCTGTTATATCGGACTTTTCTCGAAGTAATGCAGCAACACGGTCATAAGAAGCACGACCACGCTCAACAATGTTAAACAACCAGCCAAATGCTAGCATTGGCCAGATTAATAGTCCTAAATAGGTTGTAAACGCAATCAATTCACCAATACTAAGTTCCCCTGCCAGTACATATTTCGCACCAAAAGTAATGGCCAAGAAGAACGATATCCCCACAATAATAGAGATGGTTGGATCGTATAAAGAATCTATTTTAGCAACAACGATATTTTTTTGAACCACATCATCTGATTGCTTTCTAAAATCTTCAATATCTTCTTTTTCCTGACCAAATGTTTTAATAACTTTTATCCCAGAAATACTTTCCTGTGTTTTATCGTTTAAGTCCGAAAAGGCTTCTTGTGCTTTGTGGAAGGTTCGATGCAGCATCGTACCAAACCAACTGGTAAGAATGGCCATAAACGGCATTGGAATTAAACAAATCAAGGTTAATTTCCAGCTGATCGTAAACGCCATGGCTAAAATAACAAATCCACCTGTTGAAAGAGAATCCACTAAGGTAAGGACCCCAGCACCAGCTGTTTGTTGAATAGCAGAAAGATCATTGGTCGCATGTGCCATTAAATCACCAATCCTGCGTTTCTGATAAAACGATGGCGACATGTTCGTAAAATGTTCATATAAACGATTTCTTAACTGTTTGCTAAGTTTAACCGCCGAACCAAAGATCATAATTCTCCAAAAGTACCTCAAGACATACATTCCAAGACCTGCGCCTACTAATACCGCCATCCACTCAAACAGCAAACCTTTTGTCAGCGTACCGTTATTAATATGGTCGGCGATGATTCCAATGACCTTGGGAGGCACGAGTTGAAGCAGCGCTACAAAAAGCAATATAACGATTCCTGATATGTACGCTTTTTTCTCTTGCTTAAAAAACCAGCCTAAATCTAAAAATACTCTCATAATTTTTCCCCCGAAAAATCTCTTTTTATTATTTTAAAAAAATCATTTCACCTCACCGAAGGTATATTTTATCAAATATTAGTAAAATAATAAAGATTTAGACACTTATTCGTTGTATGAAAAAAGCACCCATAAAAATGAGTGCTGGTCCTGTTTTATTTGGATTCTTGACTTTCTATTTCCGCCACTTTTTCTTCTGCAGATTTTTTTAATCCGTCTACTTCTACTTTGATTTCATCAGGGACAAATTTTGCACGATTCAAATAATTTACGATTACCTGATAATCGGTCTTCTGTCCATTTAAATCTGCAGGATCATAGGTCTTAGTTTGGTTTTCATTATTTTTGATAAATGCTGATGCAATGTAATAGAAATCCTTTTGAGACTCACTCTTTAATGAAACGGTTTCTTTTACTACTTCATCATATTTTTTCTCTATGATTAGTTTGCTGAACTTTTCGTCCTCAGCTGTATACTCTCTAGTATTTTCATTTTCTTTCGCAGCGTTTGTACCCTCTTCTGTTTTATTTTCTTCAGGGGCTGCTGTTTCTTCTTTTTCTTGTGTTCCACATGCTGTTAAAGCTAGAAGTAAAATTAAAATAAGTGATAACACCTTTTTCATGTAGAATTGCTCCTTCTCTATGTTGGTATTCCAAGCGTAACTAGTATGAACCTAAATATTCCTTTTTTCAATAGAAAAGCAAAATATAAAACTTTTCGAAAAACTCATACATATTTACACGAAAAAACCACTTTATCTTTTGGTTAATCCCCTAAGATAAAGTGGTCTGGGTTCATCTATTATTTGCCTTGCTGTTTATTCATAGCAGACATCATCTGGTTGATCTTCTTTTGAGAAGGCTTCATACCCATTTGCATCATCATCATTTTTAACATTTGTTCATTAATTGGTGGATTTTTCTTTAAGTAGCTCATCATGTATTTACGAGCAATGAAAAATCCTAGAGCCACACCAGCTACTAATGCTAGTATAACAACTAGAATCCATAAACCTGTACCCATTAAACTTCCTCCTTCATGTTGTCTATCATACAGTGTACTAAATAAAATGGGAATATACAATATTCTCTTTCAAAAGATTAGACATATTTTCTCTCTTTAATAGGCTTTAACCAACCAAACCGCTGATGATCAAGATCTAAAGCCATAAACGAAGACTCACATTTTCTAAGCACTTCAAAGAAAATCGTCTCGGCTTCATAACTGCCAGAAGCCTCAATAGTAATTAAATCCTGGAAAACCCTTAATTTCGCTGTACTTAGTTTTCCACTTAACTCAATGGAGTATGTACCATGTTCAGCCCGAAAACCCTTCTTTTTCCCCAGTTGTTTTTGAATCAATTGATGTATTTTTAAAACCTCTAATGACTTTGTTATATAGGTAATTTGTTTATTTGTAATAAATTTCAGTTCACCTTCTGCTTTATGATGTTCCTGAAAAAGCTGAAAAAATATACGCTCTCTTCCGAAGTAATGGGCGGCAAATTCATCTTCTATTAAATAAAGCTGATAATTCCTCACCACGATCTCTCCTTCGTTGAATACCCTTTCTATCAATTATAAATAATCACTATCAAAACATTTGTCTTATAACGCTAAAAAAAACCACTATTATTGTCGAAATCATAAGATTCATACAAATATTATTATATCTTACTAATATTTGAACAGTCACGGTTAACTGCATTTTTCAAATATTGTTCATTTCTTAGTAATAGATACGACAAAAAAGAGAACGACACAAAGCCGTTCCCTTTGAATGTTTCTCTTATTTTTGAAGAAGTGCCTTCACTCGTGCAACTACATTGTTTACACTAAAGCCGTATTCTTCCATAATTTTTTCACCTGGTGCTGATGCTCCGAATGTATCAATTGCTAACACATCGCCTTCATCACCTGTGTATTTGTGCCAACCGAATGAAGTACCAACTTCAATTCCAAGGCGCTTTTTCACACTCTTAGGAAGAACTGATTCTTTGTACTCCTGTGTTTGTTGTTCGAAACGATCCCATGATGGCATGCTGACAACAGAAACATGAATTCCTTCACCAGCTAATGCCTTTTGTGCTTCAACTGCTAGACTTACTTCAGAACCAGTTGCTAGTAATAGAGCATCTGCCGTTTCTCTTTCAGATGGTGAAACAACATATGCACCTCTTGAAACTCCCTCGTACGCATTTTGGTCTGTACCTTTAAGGGTTGGTAAGTCCTGACGTGTTAACACTAATGCAGTTGGCTTGTTGGTAGACTCTACCGCAAGCTTCCAAGCAGCAGCTGTCTCATTACCATCAGCTGGACGAATAATAGATAGTCCTGGCATTGCACGCAGTGCAGCAAGTTGTTCAACTGGCTCATGCGTAGGTCCATCTTCTCCAACCGCAATACTATCATGAGTAAATACATACGTTACTGGTAAGCCCATTAACGCAGCAAGGCGGATGGCAGGACGTAAGTAGTCAGAGAACACAAAGAATGTTCCTCCAAAAATTTTCACTCCACCATGTAAGGCGATACCATTCATCGCTGCACCCATCGCAAATTCACGAACACCGAACCAGATATTACGTGCATCATAGTTGCCTGGAGCATAATCCCCAGTTCCTTTGATCATGGTCTTATTTGAACCAGCTAGGTCAGCAGAACCACCAATAAAGATAGGTAAGTTTTTCGCAATTCCGTTTAGAGCTTCACCGGATGAAGCACGGCTTGCCAGACTCTTTCCTTCACTGTAAACGGGAAGATCTTTATCCCAGCCCTCAGGTAATTCATTGTTCAGTACATTTTCTAGTTGAGTTGCCAATTCAGGATATTCCTTTTTATATGCTGCAAAAAGGTCATTCCATTCTTTTTCCTTTTTCACACCATTTTCAACGATAAGGTTTTTGAAGTTATCATAAACTTCTTGTGGTACATGGAAATCTTCTTCAAATGTCCATTTGTAAGCTTCTTTTGTTAGTTTTAACTCATCAGCACCAAGCGGTGAGCCATGTACGCCAGAAGTTCCAGCACGGTTAGGAGAACCATAACCAATTACTGTTCTTACTTCAATCATAGTAGGTCTATCAAGATCATTTCTAGCTTCTTCTAAAGCTTTCGCAATTTCTTCTAAATTATTGCCATCCTCTACACGAAGGTACTGCCAACCGTAAGATTGGAAACGCTCCTTAACACTTTCAGAGAATGATTTGTTCAAATCACCATCAAGAGAGATATCATTGGAATCGTATAAAACGACTAAACGGCCCAATTGTAAATGGCCAGCAAGTGATGCAGCTTCAGCTGATACACCTTCCATTAAATCTCCGTCACCACAAATACTATATGTAAAATGGTTTACAAGTTCATAATTTTCTTTGTTATAAACACTAGCTGTGTGGCGTTCTGCCATTGCCATTCCGACAGCCATTGCAACACCTTGTCCAAGTGGACCCGTTGTTGCTTCTACTCCTTCAGTATGGCCAAACTCTGGATGTCCTGGAGTTTTACTTCCCCATTGACGGAATTGTTTTAAATCATCCATGGATAGATTGTAACCAGACAAATGTAGCATGCTGTATAACAAAGCAGATCCATGTCCTGCAGATAGGACAAAACGGTCACGGTTAAACCACTTTGGATTTTTTGGATTCTGATTCATAAAACGAGTCCATAAAGTATAGGTCATTGGTGCCGCACCCATAGGCATTCCAGGATGTCCTGAATTTGCCTTTTCAATCATGTCAATGGAAAGCGTACGAATAGAGGTTACCGATAAAGCATCAATAGTATCAAACATTAAATAAATCACTCCTGCTTCAATAGGATTAATAATACCAACTTTTATATTATAGTTCTCTTGGCATTAATTCAACAATTAATTTGACTACTAAACAAATTATTTTACTATCATTTATTATTTTGACACTGCACTAGGGACATTATGTAAAAAAGGAAAACGAAATGTTTTCCCTTTTATTAATGAAGATTATATTTTTTTCTTTGTTTTATCTTATCTGGTGTTACGTCATTTCCCTCTGGATCAATGATTTTGGTATTTGTCAATGTATCCAACATAGCACTCCGGAAAGTGGTCAAATACTCGCTTCTTAGTTTTGATTGTTCTTTTGCTTCCGCTTCTGTTAATCCAGTAGCTTTTGCTTTTCTAGCTAATTCATTGATTCTAGCCATTTTTTCTTTTGAGAGCATTTTTGTACCCTCCTTTCCATTACTTAAAAACTGATTTTACTAAAAAATAAACCATCTGACAAGGCAAATGGTCTACTGATCTTCTGTTTCGATTGTTTGTTGAGATTCTTGATAGCGTCTGTGGACGGTTGCTTTTGAAATATTATACCCAAACCCTCTTAAAGTAGCTGCAATCTCTGAAAAAGTTAATTTGTTTTTCCTAAGACGGACAATCTCTTCGACCGGAACTTCTATTTTCTCCCGTCCAGAATTCCACTCGAGATTTTTAAGGTTTTTCTCGGGTTTGTACCCCTGTGCGACAGCCCGTTTCATTCCACGTTTGATTTTAATATTATGTAATTTGCGCTGATATTCTTCTACCATACCGACTATTTGCAATACCATTGAATCACTTTCAGATAACTGTAACTCTCCATTATGGGAAATACTATAAAGTTTAACTCCTTCTTTGATTATACAATGCAACAGAGCAATCTTCGCATTTCCTCTTCCCAGTCTCGTTTCATCTTGGATTAACACAGCCTGAACTGATTGTTGTTTTAATAGATCCAATAATTCCAGAATTCCATCTCTTTCAAGTTCATACCCGCTTGCTTGTTCCCTAATAATCGAAACAACATTGAAATGATATTGACTTGCAAGCTGTGTCAGTTCCTCTTCCTGACGCTTTAATGACGTTTCCTGGGTATCCTTGTTTGTGCTTACCCGACAGTATATTATTGCATTCACCATTTCTCCTTACTCCCCAGCGGCGCTTGCAAGTTCAGTTACAGACCCAACTTCATAGTTTACAGGGATAATGATTTCATCTCCAGGATAAATTTTATCTCCTTCAATTTCGTTATGCTGTTTCACCCAACTAATAAATTCAGTATTGGTGTATGAATGCTGTTCCGAGTATTGAGTGGAAATCTTCCAGAGTGAATCTCCTTCGGAAACCGTAATGGTTGTGAACTTTTCGTCTACATTTGAATTGAAACGTAATGATAAAATTAAAGCTAATGAACAGCTTAAGATGATAAGTAAAATAGCATAAGAGTATTTGTCCCATATTTTTTTCATATAAAAAACCCCTATCTAGAATGTATGTTCGTTTCTATGGCTTTATTATAATCCGAACACTTGTTTGTTGTCAACAATAATTCGAACTTATGTTTGTATAAAAAATACGAACATGCTATAATTAATTTAATAATTAAATAGGGCGAGGTGTATCTATTATGACAAAAATATCTAAGCGCCAGCAGGATATCCTTGAGTTTATTAAAGGGGAAGTTAAGAAAAAAGGCTATCCGCCATCCGTTAGGGAAATTGGAGAAGCAGTTGGACTTGCCTCAAGTTCAACCGTCCATGGACATTTAGCGAGATTGGAAAGCAAAGGGCTTATAAGACGCGATCCAACAAAACCTAGAGCAATTGAAATACTAGAAGCTGATGAAAGTGTAAATATCCCGCGAAACAATGTAGTCAATGTCCCAATTGTTGGTAAGGTAACAGCCGGTGTTCCTATTACCGCCATTGAAAACGTAGAGGAGTATTTTCCGCTTCCTGAAAGTCTAGCACCTGCCGATGAGCAAGTATTTATGCTAGAAATCATGGGTGAGAGTATGATAGAAGCCGGAATTCTCGATGGAGATTATGTAATCGTTAGACAACAGCAAACCGCAAATAACGGGGATATCGTCGTTGCAATGACTGAAGAAGATGAAGCTACTTGTAAGCGATTCTTTAAAGAAAAAGATTATATTCGCCTGCAGCCAGAGAACTCTACTATGGATCCAATTATTTTACGAAACGTTTCGATACTGGGAAAAGTTATCGGAGTATATCGTCATATTCATTAGGCAAAAGAGCAAATCTAGTAATTTACGGGTTCAGTTTCTTATTGAAGGAATCGAAATTACAGATAAAAAGTCAATAATAGAAACACAAAAATGCACTGATTTATTCAGTGCATTTTGTCTTGTATTAAATATAAATATCTATGGCATAAATAAGTTTAGCGTGCCGCTTTTGGCGGTTGGCACTCGTCACATTTACGTTGGTTGTTATTTTTAAATTTCGTAAATGTCTTTTCAAAGTTGCTACCACATGCACATTTAAATAATAACTTTTGAGAAAAACCATGATATTCCGTCGAAATCAACTTACTTTCCGAATTGTTCTCAACGAATTCTTTAATTTTACCAATAGTCCATCGTTTATTCATTCGATTATACCTCCATATTTTATCGATAGGCGGAGGCTTTTTTCTTGGCATCCGTAATCATATATCTTAAGTTTCCCATTATACCACGAGCTCACACACAATTAAACAGGTGAAGGTATCTTATTACACTTATCTCCTTACTAACCAGGCTTACCTACATTGACCCAATTGCCCTTTTTTCATGCTCTTCAGTCACTCCAGGCTAGCTGCATTGACCCAAATGCCTTTTCTTCAAGCTCTTAGGTCACTCCAGGCTTCCTGCATTGACTCAATTGCCTTTTCTTCATGCTCTTCTGTCATCCAGACTTCCTGCACTAACCCAAATATGGATTCAATAAATTGAGAAACATTTCGTAACTGGGTACAGTTATCCGAGTTTATTTTTTGATGTTAAATCTGCTCATTATTATACTTTTTTTGGAAAAATATACAAAAATATGAATATTTACTCATTCTATCTAGTTTCAACTATTAGTATAATGGTAATACACCAAGATTTTACCTTAGGTCAAAAAAATCCAGGCTTAAGGAGTGTGAAAACAGTGTTGAAGGACATTATTTTCTCAATGGTTATTGGTGGTTTGGTAGGAGTTGTAGGACACGTTCGGAAGCACGGAAAAATAATCATGCCTAGGAAGACGAAGAGGTTTATCTATTTAGGTTTTTTAGAAGAAATGCTTCTTGGTTCTGTCGCAGCTCTCCTCATCATGATTTACACAACTCCAAATTCAATGGTTGAAACTATTTTTTTATCGGCCCTTGCAGGGATTAGTGGTGATATCATACTCACTAGATTTAGATCACTCAATGAAAATAACGAAAAAGAATCCTGAACGAAATAAACCCAGTATGGACCATATCCATCCTGGGTCTTTTAATTTTGCTGCAAGCCTTTGTAACTACTATTTTTTGTACCTAGTAATATCATCATTAGAGGATCCATGGTTACCACTTTTCTGCTCACCCTTCGATTTCGGTCATCATGAACGCTCCATGGTCACCACTTTTCCGTTTCACCTTCGATTTCGGTCATCATGAACACTCCATGGTTACCACTTTTCTGCTCACCCTTCGATTTCGGTCATCATGAACTCTCTATGGTTACCACTTTTCAGTTGCACCTACGATTTCGGTCATCATGAACGCTTATAGATGCCCTTACTATGTCAACATATAGCAAGCTACAAACTAATATTAACGAAAATAACCCAGTATGACTTAAGTCTATACTGGGTTACTTAATTTTAGTACATGCTCATATATTGGTCGCGTTCCCATGGGTGTACTACCGTACGGAACATATCCCACTCAATCTCTTTTGCTTCGATAAAGTGTTCGAAGATGTGCTCTCCAAGACCTGAAACAATTACTTCATCAGACTTCAATTGATCTAATGCTTGAGCTAGTGTTGCAGGAAGATCGATGATACCTTCTTCGATTCTTTCTTCTTTGCTCATAACATAGATGTTACGGTCAACTGGAGCTGGAGGAGTCATTTTATTTTTAATACCATCTAAACCAGCTTTTAATAGAACAGCCATTGCAAGGTATGGGTTTGCAGCTGGGTCAACGCTTCTTACTTCTACACGAGTACTTAAACCGCGAGAAGCTGGAATACGAATTAATGGTGAACGGTTTCTAGCAGACCATGCAACGTAGCAAGGTGCTTCATAGCCAGGAACTAGACGCTTATAAGAGTTTACAGTTGGGTTCGTTACCGCTGTAAAGCTTGGTGCGTGCTTTAAGATACCAGCGATAAATTGACGCGCTGTATCACTCATTTCTAAATCACCAGTTGGCTCGTAGAATGCATTAACGCCATTTTTAAATAATGAAAGATTCATGTGCATTCCAGAACCGTTTACTCCGTATAATGGTTTAGGCATGAACGTTGCATGTAAACCGTGCTTACGAGCAATTGTTTTTACTACTAATTTGAATGTTTGAATTTGGTCACATGCAGTTAATGCATCCGCATATTTAAAGTCAATTTCATGTTGACCTGGTGCTACTTCGTGGTGAGACGCTTCAATTTCGAAGCCCATTTCTTCTAGTTCAAGTACGATATCACGACGGCAGTTTTCTCCTAAATCAGTTGGAGCAAAATCGAAATAACCGCCTTGGTCGTTCAATTCTAGTGTTGGTTCACCTTTTTCGTCTAGTTTAAATAAGAAGAATTCTGGCTCAGGCCCTAAGTTAAAATCTGTAAATCCTAGTTCTTCCATTTCTTTCAATACTCTTCTTAAGTTATTACGTGGGTCACCATCAAATGGGTTTCCTTCTGCAGTATAGATATCACAGATTAAACGAGCTACTTTTCCTTTTTCAGCTGTCCAAGGGAATACTACCCAAGTATTCAAATCAGGATATAAATACATATCAGATTCTTCAATACGTACAAAACCTTCGATAGAAGAACCGTCAAACATCATTTTATTATCAAGTGCTTTTTCTAACTGACTAACAGGGATCTCAACATTTTTAATAATTCCTAAAATATCAGTGAATTGTAATCGAATATATTTTACATTTTCCTCTTGTGCCAACCGCTTAATATCTTCTCTTGTAAACTTTGTCATTCTTATTACCCCCAAATAATTTAATAGAATTTAATGGAAAAATCGTGACATATCCCCTTGCCTTAGTGACGAACGATTAAATCTACCAGCTTGCTGTAATTCATGTCGAAGGAGATTTCGCAACTGTTCGTCTGTTAATTCCTGCTTAGTTTTCTCGACTTGCTGAGCAATAACGTTTGCCTGTTGATTCTTGATTAGGAAAAGCTGTTTTATACCAGCCATATTGATTCCTTGATCAATTAAGTCTTTAATTTCTAATAGACTATCAATATCATTTAAACTAAATAGTCTTCTATTCCCATCAGTTCTTGCTGGAGAAATCAATTGATGCTCTTCATAGTATCGGATTTGTCTGGCTGTTAGTTCTGTTAGCTGCATGACGGTTCCGATTGGGAATAGTGGCATTGAGCGGCGTATTTCTTTTCCACTCATTTAATTTCTCCTCTCTTTTTGTTAATTTATATTGCTATTATATTTCGTGTTAGAAAAGATGTCAATCAAATGTCAGGTTTTCTAACATGGTTTTTTCGCAAAAAAAGGACAACTATTTAAAGTTATCCTTTGCTTAATTCATTCGATTAATCCAATTAACTTTTTTTCAATTAATGAATCTACTGCAATACAAACAGCCATTTTTACATGGGAATAGGTTAATCCGCCTTGAACATATGCAACATACGGAGGTCTAATTGGACCATCAGCAGTCAACTCAATACTCGCACCTTGGATAAATGTTCCCGCTGCCATAATCACATCATCCTCGTAACCTGGCATATAAGCAGGATAGGCCGTTACGTGTGAATTGATGGGAGAAGCAAATTGAATCGCCTGGCAAAAAGCAATCATTTTATCCTTATCATCAAATTGGACAGATTGAATGAGGTCCGTTCTTCTGGCATCCCATTTAGGTGATGAATTCATTCCGAGTTTTTCGAGAAGAGCCGCTGTAAAAACAGCTCCCTTTAACGCTTGTCCAACCACATGCGGAGCCAAAAAGAAGCCCTGATACATTTCTTGAAGGCTGTAAAGGGAAGCCCCCGCCTCTGCGCCTATCCCTGGTGAAGTCATTCGATACGAACAGGCTTCAACATATTGTTTTTTCCCAACAATATATCCACCTGTTTTAGCAATTCCCCCACCAGGATTTTTAATCAATGAACCAGCCATCAAATCGGCTCCAACATCACAAGGCTCTAATTCTTCCACAAATTCCCCATAACAGTTATCTACAAAAACCACTACATCTTCTCTGATCTCTTTTACAAACGAAATCATCTCTTTGATTTCAGCGACAGTAAAAGATGGGCGAGTTGCATACCCTTTTGAACGCTGTATACCAATCATTTTGGTATTGTGTTTGATTTTCGAAGAAACCATTTCCCAATCAATCGTTCCCTCATTTGTTAGTTCAACACTGTCATAAGAAATGCCAAACTCCCTTAACGAACCAACACCATTACCACGGATCCCGACAATTTCTTCAAGCGTATCGTACGGTTTACCAGTAATATATAGAAGTTCGTCACCTGGACGAAGGATACCAAATAACGCAATCGAGATCGCATGTGTTCCTGAGATGATTTGTGGTCGAACAAGCCCCGCCTCTGCACCAAAAACATCTGCATAGATTCGTTCTAAGGTATCTCTGCCAATATCATCATATCCATACCCTGTAGTCGGAATAAAGTGAGAATCACTTACCCGATGTTTTTGATAACTACTCAAAACCCGAAATTGATTATTTTCAATTCTCTCGTCTATTTCCTTATGTACATATGCAATTTGTTGTTCTACATCTCTTACTATCTGTTGAAGCTTTTCCCCATTTTTTAACTGTTGAAACATGCTGTTACTCCATTCTCGTTTTATATTTCTGCAATTGGCCGGAAATTTGCTGATCAGGAAGCGAAAATCCCCGACATTGATAAAGCTCGTTGTCTTCATCAAAGACCAATTCTCTTACAATTGTCTCATTCTTTAGTTGTGCAATTAGTTTCCCTTCTGTTGAAGGAATACTCACTTGGTATTGGTTCATCATTTCAATAATGACTTTTTCGACTTTTCTTTTTAATTCGTTGCGGTCCTCTTTGTCATAAGCACTAATGAAAATAAGAGGAGTATTCGTTGTTGGCACAAAGTCAGGGTGCTTAATATCCCTTTTATTATAGACCGTTATCTGCGGGATGTCTTTCACTTCCAAATCTTCAAGCAGCTTATTTACGGTTTTTTCATGCTGAAAATAGTCCGCATTGGACATATCAACGACATGCAAAAGCAGGTCCGCTTCCTTCACCTCTTCAAGAGTCGAACGAAACGCCGCAATAAGGGAAGTTGGAAGGTCTTGAATGAATCCAACCGTATCGGTAATTAAAGTTTGAAATCCACTTGGTAAAATCAACTTTCTTGTCATTGGGTCCAATGTGGCAAAAAGTTGGTTTTCCTCATATGAATCCGCTTCAGATAGACGGTTAAAGAGCGTTGATTTACCAGCGTTAGTATAACCCACAATCGCAATTTGGAATGTTTTGTTCTTTTTTCTTCTTTCACGGTAACGATCTCGATGTTGAACAATTACCCCAAGCTGACTTTTAATATCGTCAATTCTTCGACGAATGTGACGGCGGTCTGATTCCAGCTTTGTTTCCCCAGGTCCTCTTGTTCCAATACCCGCACCAAGTCTAGATAACGCTGTACCCTGTCCAGCAAGACGCGGCAATAAATATTGAAGCTGCGCCAATTCAACCTGCAGTTTCCCCTCTTTAGACCTTGCTCTTTGCGCAAAGATATCCAAGATTAACTGAGTCCGGTCGATAATCCGGGCATCTAGCTCAGAAGATAGATTTCGTTTCTGACTCGGTGAAAGCTCATCGTTAAAGATGACTAAATCCGCCTCTACCTCGTCTACAAGTGCCTTAAGTTCTTCTACCTTCCCTTTTCCTATATATAGCGCTGAGTGGATACGCTCTCTTTTTTGGACAACAGTCATAAGAACTTCACCTTTGGCTGTTTCTGTTAAAGAGGCAAGCTCTTCCATCGAATAGTGGAACCTGCTATCATCTAAAGTTTGCGTTTGGCAGCCAACTAAGATTGCTTTTTCCAAGCTTGTTTCATGTTCCATACCAACACCTGCTTTCATATTTCTTTTTTTCATCATACCAAAAAAGTAGTTAATCCCATAATTTCAGGCTGGGGCATAAATATTTAGCTTGATTATTTATCCTTCCGTGATAAAATCAAATTGTTTACTTTATAATTTTGCGAATATTATTAATAATAGAGAATCCACATCGAGGAGAAACCGATCAACATGACATGGGATGTTTTAAGTATCATTGGCACAATTGCTTTTGCCGTAAGTGGTGCGATTGTTGCCATGGAAGAAGAATATGACATATTAGGGGTTTATATATTAGGAATTGTTACCGCCTTCGGCGGGGGTGCTATCAGAAACCTATTAATTGGGGTCCCAGTTTCTGCATTATGGGAACAGGGTTTGTTCTTCCAAATCGCTTTATTAGCTATCACTGCTGTATTCATGTTTCCAAAGAATCTTTTACGTCATTGGCAAAGATGGGGTAACTTCTTCGATGCCATCGGCTTGTCTGCTTTTGCGATACAAGGTGCCATTTACGCAGCAAATATGGACCATCCAATAAGCGCAGTCATCGTAGCGGCTGTCTTAACGGGGATAGGCGGAGGGATTATTAGAGATTTACTTGCAGGCAGAAAACCGATTGTATTAAGAGCAGAAATTTATGCCGTTTGGGCCATTCTCGCTGGTCTTATCATTGGATTAAAGATTGCCTCCAATCCCTGGGAATTGTACACCTTATTTGTATTAATAACAGCACTTAGGGTCCTTTCCTATACATTTAATTGGAAACTGCCTGCTAGAAGACTTGGAACACATTAAAAATCGGCGGCATGATGTCCGCCGATTTTTTTATGCATCTTCTTCGAAGACTAAATCATTGCTTCTAAGGGTCATCAATTCATGCTTGTCGAAGCTATTCTGCAGTAATAGCCGCATGGCTTGAGCGCGGATTGATTTTTCAATAATGTTACGGACATAGCGGCCATTCGAAAAACTATTCGGACTCAGCACCGCTTTGACCCAAATTAAGTGATCTTTTAGCTTTTTTTCTGCTTCGTGACTTAAAGTATATTCCCTTTCGTCCAACATACGGCTGGCAATTTCCAGCAATTGATCAATCGTATAATTCGGAAAGTCGATGACTAATGGAAAGCGAGAATGCAGCCCCGGATTCAAGGTTAAGAAATAATCCATCTCCCGTGAATATCCTGCCAGAATCAGAATGAATTCATGCTGTTTATCTTCCATATGCTTGACAAGCGTATCAATTGCCTCTTTTCCAAAATCCTTTTCTCCACCGCGACCTAATGAATAAGCCTCATCAATGAATAAAATTCCACCCTGTGCTTTTTTTATTAAATCCCTTGTTTTTTGAGCGGTATGACCAATATATTCCCCCACAAGATCCGCTCGTTCTGCCTCAATTAAGTGTCCCTTAGTAAGTACGTTCATTTTTAAGAAAAGCTTGCCAATTAATCTAGCAACGGTTGTTTTCCCTGTACCTGGATTCCCCTTAAACATCATATGAAGTGCTTGTTTTCTAGCCTTCAAACCGATATCTTCTCGTTTCTTATTCACAAAAATCCAAGCATAAATTTCTTTTATCATTCGTTTCATTTCTTCCATACCTACTAATGCCCCGAGCTCGTCTTCGATTTCTTTTAATGCGGCGTGCTCCGGGGGAATAACCTTTGGAACAACTTGAGGAACAGGTAGCTCTTTCGTCAAGGACTTCCTCTTTTGGGAGTTGAGGGATACTGTTATTTGTCCATTACTTTTCATGCGAATTGGTTGATCCAAAGCCTTCACCTCTCATTTTAAGCAAACCAATCTCCTTCATTTATGTGTATTCATCCAATTATGATTTCATTATAAAAATAAAAAAGAGCCCACAGATTTTGTGGGCTCGATTAGAAAGATTGATTATTGCGCATCCAGGTCAAGCTGAACATTTCTTTGCGGAGCAAAGGTTGAAATGGCATGCTTGTAAACCAATTGCTGCTTTCCTTCTGATTCAAAAAGAACGGTAAAATTATCAAAGCCTTTAATTTGGCCTCTCAATTGGAATCCATTTAGTAAGAATACCGTCACATGCGTATTATCCTTACGGCACTGGTTTAAAAATTGGTCCTGAATGTTGATGGTGGTTTTCATTTGTATATCCTCCTCTTTTATCTCTACTAATATGTATTCGATTTTACTTGTAGCTTTCCTTCAACGTACTGTGAAATTTCGTTTATTTTTTTTGACAAATTTGAGACATTTGTCATGTCAAACCATTCTACATCCATTTTGTTGCGAAACCAAGTAAGTTGTCTTTTCGCATATCGCCTAGAATTTTGTTTTAAACTCTCAATGGCGTCGATTAAGCTAACCTTGCCATCTAAATAATCATAGATTTCCTTGTAGCCAATTGCTTGAATGGATTGACAATCTCTAACTTCCAACTTGTGTAACCTACTGACTTCTTCAAGGAGCCCTTCCGATATCATCATCTCAACACGAGTATTAATCCGTTCATACAGATTTTCCCTCTCCATCGTTAAACCAATCAGAGCGGTTTCGTAAAGGAGGTCAGGCTGTTGATTATTTTGGTAGTCACTCATTATCTTACCAGTACAATGATAAATTTCAAGTGCTCTTATCACTCTTCGAATATTATTTGGATGAATTTGGCTTGCACTTTCTGGGTCAACCTTGGTTAATTCAAGGTGTAACGCCTCATTTCCAATCTCTTTTGCTCTCTCTTCAAGCTGCAAACGAAATTCCTCATCCGCAGGTGCCTCGGAAAATTGATAATCATTGATGACCGCTTGAATATAAAGACCTGTTCCACCGACGATAATGGGAAGTTTACCTTTCGAGGTGATTTCAGATATTTTTGCTCTTACTAGCTGCTGGAATTCTGCTACAGAAAAACTTTCATCCGGCTCTTTAATATCAATCAAATGGTGGGGAATCCCTTCCATTTCCTCGATTTTTATTTTTGCCGTTCCGATATCCATACCACGATAAATCTGCATCGAATCACCGCTGATAATTTCGCCATTATACCGTTTAGCCAATTCTATGCTTAACTTTGTTTTTCCAACTGCGGTTGGGCCAATAATGACTAATAACTTCTGTTTTGAATCCACTATTTTCACACTGCCCTTTTTTTCATTTTTTACGTGATGATAGTTCCTGTCACACTAACATCCTAACATATATTTTAAAAGCAGTTGAACATCAAATAAGTATAATCAAAAAATAACTTTTCTATGCATGTTTATCACATGGTTTTTAATTTATCCAATAATAGCCAAAATTAATAAAATCATTTTACAAGTTTACATTCCGATAACGTTTCATTTACAAACACCTTTTTACCCCCAATTTCATGGTAGGCTTAATCGTAGATTATTTTGTAGAATGATAACTTTCTATAGGATAAGTTGTCGAAAAATAAGGAAATTAGGTGAAGTTGATGTTATCAAACTTTGAAATTGGAATCGATTTAGGCACGGCTAATATATTGGTTTATACTAAAAATAAAGGAATCGCGGTTAATGAACCTTCCGTAGTGGCGATTGATACAGATACAAAAAAGGTTATAGCCTTTGGACTCGAAGCAAAAGAAATGATCGGTAAAACACCAGAGAAAATTATTGCCATCCGGCCATTAAAAGAAGGCGTCATTGCCGATTACGACCTCACCACAGAGCTTCTGAAGCATATCATGCGCAAAGCTTCTAAATCAATTGGCTTTGCCATTCGTAAGCCTAGTGTAGTGGTCTGTACACCTTCTGGTTCAACAAGTGTAGAAAGAAGGGCTATTCATGACGCAGTAAGAAATGCAGGTGCAAAAAAAATCCAGTTGATTGAGGAACCAGTAGCAGCAGCCATTGGCGCTGGAATGCCTGTTGATGAACCGGTTGCCAATGTTGTCGTTGATATTGGTGGAGGGAATACTGAGGTAGCAATTATTTCATTCGGTGGTGTTGTGTCCTGCCATTCGATAAAAATTGGCGGAGACCGTCTTGATGAAGAAATCATTCAACATGTACGCAAGGAATATAACGTGTTGATTGGGGATAGAACGGCAGAAAACATCAAAATGGAAATCGGTTATGCATTGGTGGATCACGAGGAACTTCACATGGAGGTTCGCGGCCGTGACCTTGTGACAGGATTACCAAAGACCGTTACACTATCATCCTATGAAATAAGAAATGCTTTGAAAGAGTCATTGTCTCATATATTAGAAGCGATTCGCGCAACCCTTGAGGACTGCCCTGCAGAACTTAGCGGGGACATTGTCGACCGCGGCGTAATCCTAACAGGCGGTGGTGCCTTAATGAAGGGTATGGAAGAATGGCTAAGCAAGGAGATTTTTGTTCCAGTCCAATTAGCCCCGAATCCGCTTGAATCCGTTGCAATCGGAACTGGACAAGCCCTAAAATACATGCATAAACTGCCTGCTGCAGTGAGATAGTTTGAAAAAAGACTTGGCCATCTAATAGGTATGACTGTTGCACCGCACTTTGAGCGGTGCCTTTTGTATGTAGGATAGACGTAAACTTTGTATTGCAAGATGGTCATGGCAATAGTAAATTAAATAGCAGGAACAACGATATGGATATTACAGGTTATTACAGCTAAAAATACTACTAATAATTAAATATTAGTATGCGTAGCAGCTACGGATCCATATCGGAGGGTTTACAATGAAAGAAAAATGGAAAATGTATATGTTGCTTATTATACCTTGGTTTTCTGTCATCAAGCTTGGTAAATCTTCATTCGTTCGGTACCTGCCAACGATTATTTTTAGCGACCTCGTTATTGCCTTAATAAGTGAGCTATCTCGGGCATTTAAATGGTGGAAAGTAAAAAATCCTATTTTTCCGAGATTAGCAACAGATGTATCATTTGTATTTGGACCTTTCACTATCCTAAACTTTTGGATTTTTAAATTAACGTACAAAAGATTTTGGGTATATCTTTTAACAAATATTATTGCTGACTACTTATTTGCTTATCCATTAACCACCTTAGCAGAAAAACTTCGCGTATATAAAATGGGGAAAATGAGCCGCAAACAACTATTCCTTCTAAGTATTGTAGTATCAATACTTAATTATTTGTATCATTTCTTAATTGTTGAACCACGTAGAAAAGAAAAATTATTAGGAGAATGTAACAATGACAACATTTGAAAAATTAAAGCCAATTATTTCAGACCAATTAGGTGTCAAAATGGAGATTATCAAACTGGAATCATCTTTCAAAGATGACTTCGACGCTGATTCGCTTGATATGGTGGACCTGACGATGGAAATTGAAGATGAATTCGCGATTGAAATTAGTGACAAAGTGGCAGCGACGCTTCAAACGGTTGGGGATGTCGTAAAGTATATTGAAAACGCTCGTTAACAGTTATGAAATTCCTAACCCAAAAAATGACTATCAAATGTTTACATTTGGATAGTCATTTTTTCTATTTATATGCCTAGATATCACTTTGACGCTTTCGCATATTATTGAAATATAGGAAAATTGGAAGTGGGATGACGATAAAGCCAAGGCTTTTAATAATTTGGTTCTTCGCATTTTCTCTCGCACGATTCTTCTCATCTTTTACCATTTGATCATATCTTTCACGAACTTCTTCATCTGATAAGTTTTTACTTTCCTCCGTTGGAACTTTACCATCATGGTAAACCTGCTTAAAATCTTCAAAGTTTTGATAATAACCTGGTGGACTTACTAAATCTGCCGCGGCCATAAAGATTGAAATTCCCCCACCAATCACCATCATAAGTGTTGCAAACAAAACTAAATACGTATAAAGATGACGTATCACTAACTCTCCCCCCATTTCTTTGTTTTTCACAGCGTAAACGATTACAAAAATAATAATCACAATCGGTAAAAAAGTACTTAAGAGGCCAATAACAAACACAACCCCACCTCCTTTAAATATCCCTTATAGTGTAATTTTACACTAAATTCCAAACAAATATAAGTACCTTTAGTTTATTTTATTAAAGGCTTTGTTATTATTCATTTTTTGTGTAGGTATGATAGGCGGAAAATTTCCGGTTATTGTATATAGAAGGAGCCTAAGAAGTAGATATAAGCGGAGATATTCCGCTTAACTGCTCAAAATAAGACAAAATTCAATGATTTTTATCAAATAACCGGAAAAACTCCGCTTATTTTTAAAGAAATATAGGTATTTCCCAATTTAGCCGGAATTTTTCCGCTTATTTTTCACACAGTAAAATCAACATTCAGTTATAACAGAGCCTTATAAAATAGAACGCGTAATAAATTTTGTCCACTGATTGTTACCGAGATATATGCTCGCCAGGGTATTAGAGCACAGTCCTGGCTTGATTGTTACCGAACATATGTGTTGCCATCAATTACAGGCACAATAGTACCTCAAAAATATAAGAAGGGCACGTAATAAAATTTACGTACCCATGAAAGCTATATATTTTCCTAAGAAACATTCTACATTACCCGTTTAAACATTTTCTCCATCTCGTAAGAGGAATAATGGACAATAATCGGTCTACCATGCGGACAGGTAAACGGGTCTGATGCTTTTCTCAAGTCATCGAGTAATGCCTGAATTTCATCATTTCGTAAATGACGATTAGCTTTAATAGAAGCTTTACAACTCATCATGATGGCTGCTTCCTCACGAAGCTTTTTGATATCGACTTTTTTCATCGAAAGAAGCTGTTCAATCATGTCTTCAATGATTTGTTTTTCTTCGCCTTTCGGGAACCATTGTGGATGGGATCGAACGATATAGCTATTCAAACCAAACTCCTCTAGAAAAACCCCGACCTTTTCTAATTCAATACGATTTTCATTGATTTTCAAGTATTCATCCGTTGAATAATCCAGCGTGATGGGAACTAGTAATTCCTGAAGCTCCGCATGAACTTGGCCCACTTTTTCACGGAAATACTCATACTTGAGTCGTTCCTGAGCAGCATGCTGGTCGATAATATATAAACCATTTTCATTTTGAGCAAAGATATAGGTGCCGTGCATTTGACCAATTGGATACAGTCTTGGAATTCGGCTTTCTTCTTGGTCCTCAATAGCATAAGATTCAGTCTCTATATCTATTTCAGTTGATTCCCTCTCGGAAGGCGTATCTTCCCAACTATTTAATATAGTTTCCTCTTCTTCCACTTCTACCTTCGGAGTCCATGGCTCCACTTTTACCTCAATATCAGTTCCTCTTTCTTGAATGGTGCTTTGAACGACAGGAGGAGTCCAAATTACCTCTTTTTTAACCGGAGTAGGATTGGTACGTTCATCAAGAACCAAAGTAGTCTGTTCCGATTTAGCTACCTCTCGCTTTTCCTGGGTATAAGCACTTGGAATTAATATTTTCGATTTAAAAGCTTTCTTAATGATGTCCGTAACCAATTCATTCAGTTCAATTTCTTTACTTATCCGAACTTCCATTTTTGATGGGTGTACGTTGACATCAACCAATAACGGGTCCATCTCAATATTGAGGAGAACAATTGGAAATCTCCCAATAGGCAGCAAAGTATGATACCCTTCTTGAATCGCTTTTGCTAAGGCATAATTTTTTATAAAACGACCATTAATCATTGTAGATATATAGTTTCTTGAAGCTCTTGTTACCTCAGGCATTGAGGCAAAGCCGCTAATCTTGTAATCAAGTGATTCTCCTGAAATCGGCACAAGCTGTTTGGCAATTGCTATTCCATAAATAGATGCAAGCACTTGGCGAACATCACCATTTCCGTTCGTCTGCAGCAATTTACGTTCGTTATGAATTAAGCGAAAGGCAACCTCTGGATGAGAAAGTGCAAGACGGTTCACTACATCGGTAATATTCCCAAGCTCTGTATGGATGGTTTTCATATATTTTAGACGAGCTGGTGTATTAAAAAATAAATCAGTTATTGTAATATCCGTTCCACGTCTGCTCGAAGCTTTTTCATATACCTCCACCTTGCCGCCTTCAATCACCACTCGATTTCCAGCACCATCACCTGTAGAGGTCTTCATCTCAAGCCTTGATACAGAAGCGATACTCGGGAGGGCTTCCCCACGAAAGCCAAGAGTACGAATACGGAATAAGTCATTTTCATTCTTGATTTTACTCGTAGCATGACGTTGGAAGGCGAGTAAGACGTCATCTTCTTCGATTCCATTACCATTATCCGTGATTCGAATTTTCGCTAGCCCTGCCTCTTCGACTTCAATTTCAATCACCGTACTGCCAGCGTCAATCGCATTCTCTACTAATTCCTTTACAACCGAAGCAGGTCGCTCTACTACTTCACCTGCAGCAATTTTATTGGATAGTGCATCATCTAATTGGATAATCTTACCCATACCCATCACCTCCTACAACTTAGCTCTTTAGCTTTTTCTGAAGATCGTACAACAGATTAATCGCTTGAAGCGGCGTTATATCTAATAAATCAAGTTCCTTCATTTTATCTAGTACTTTCTTTTCTTTTGAAGAAAGCTCTTGTTTCATCGTTTCTTTCGGTTCATCGAAGAAAGACAACTGTGCTGGTTGCTCCTTTATTTCCTTCACTGAACTTTTAACAGCAACAGGTTTTACATCAGGTTTTTCTAGAGCGGATAAAATTTCATTGGCACGATGAATTAATTCCTTCGGAAGTTCAGCTAATTGTGCTACGTGAATTCCGTAACTCTTATCTGTTGGACCTTCTTTGATTTTATGAAGAAAGACAAGCTTTCCATTGTGTTCAATCGCACTAACATGGATGTTCTTTAGTTTTTCAAGTTCGTCTTCTAATACCGTTAATTCATGATAATGAGTAGAAAACAGTGTTTTCGCACCAATATGTGTATGAATGTATTCGATAATAGCCTGTGCTAGGGCCATCCCATCATAGGTAGAAGTCCCGCGGCCAATTTCATCAAATAGAATTAAACTGTTTTGTGTAGCATTGGTCAATGCATTTCTAGCTTCCAGCATCTCGACCATGAATGTACTTTGACCAGATATCAAATCGTCCGCTGCCCCAATTCTTGTAAAGACTTGATCAAAAATGGGCAGTACCGCTTCATCAGCTGGTACATAACATCCGATTTGAGCTAAAATAGCGGTTAACGCTATTTGGCGCATGTACGTACTTTTACCACTCATATTCGGACCAGTGATTAGCAAAACTTCGCGCTCTTGATCCATAAAGCAGTCATTCGCTACATATTCTTGTGCATTAAGCACTTTTTCCACTACGGGATGTCTGCCTTCCTTTAGGACCACTTTTCCATCTGTTGAAAACTTCGGCTTGACATAACGTCGCTCTTCACTCACCTGTGCAAAGCATTGCAGAACATCTAACTCACTAACCGCTTTTGCTGCTGCCTGCAGGCGCGGGATATGTTCTTTTACAATCTCACGGATTTCAGCAAAAAGCTCATATTCAAGTTCACCAATTTTTTCTTCTGCTTGTAAAATTAGCGCTTCTTTTTCTTTTAACGCAGGGGTAATAAATCTTTCCGCATTTGATAAAGTCTGCTTTCGCTCGTATTGTCCTTCTGTTAGAAGATGCAAATTTGCCCTCGTTACTTCTATATAATAGCCAAATACACGATTATAACCGATTTTCAAAGATTTAATCCCGGTCTTCTCCCGCTCTTCACTCTCCAGTTGAGCAATCCACGTTTTTCCGTTTCGGCTTGCATACCGGTATTGATCCAACTGTTCATTGTATCCGTCTCGGATCATATTTCCTTCTTTTAATGAGAGTGGAGGATTCTCCACAATCGCTTGTTCTAATAGATCCGTGACTTCCTCGCAAGGATCCAGAGATTCAGCAATTTTATTTACTTCTTCATGCTCCATGCCGAAGAGAATTTGTTTTAAGAAAGGAATCTGCATTAATGACCGTTTTAATTGCACAAGGTCACGGGCATTGACGTTACCAAAAGCAACACGACCAGCAAGTCGCTCCAAATCATATACTTCCGTCAACTTTTCACGAAGCTCCTGACGTTCAAAATATTTGTTCATTAGCACTTCTACAATCGTTTGACGATGCTCAATATCATTACGAGAAATTAATGGACGATCAATCCACGTTTTCAGCGTCCTACCACCCATGGCTGTAATTGTCTCATCAAGCAGCCAAAGTAAAGAACCTTTTTTCCCTTTCGAACGGATCGTCTCGGTTAATTCAAGATTCCGTTTCGAGTAGTAATCAATTTTCATATATTGATGAATTTGATAGGTAGTGACCGGTTGAAGGTGGTCAAGGCTCCTCTTTTGTGAACGATATAGATAGTGAAACAATCTTGCTGCACTTTGTTTTAATTTATCTTGATTAAGATTGTCTAGCAGATGTGAAAAATTCATTTCTACTGAACTATTATCTTCAAAGGAAATAGCGAGTACATCACGTTCACGCATTTTCTTTTGCAACGCTCCATCAAAGTCGGTTGCGACAACAACTTCCTTAGAACTTAATACGGCTAATTCATTTAACACTTCATCAAAATTGGATGATAGTTGTGTTACCTTGCTTTCACCTGTTGAAAGATCGGTATATGCAAATCCAAATGTCCCATCGTCAAAACAGGAAATCGAGGCAATGTAGTTATTTTCTTTATCTGATAACGACTTCCCTTCCATTACCGTTCCAGGTGTAATCAGTTGAACAACTTCCCGTCTAACCATTCCTTTTGTTAATTTTGCGTCTTCCATTTGCTCACACACAGCTACTTTGTAGCCTTTTGATATAAGTTGTTCAATATAGTTAGGGGCAGAATGATAGGGAACCCCGCACATCGGAATTCGGTCCTCACTGCCACCTTCGCGGCTTGTTAAGGTAATCTCTAATTCTTGCGATGCTTTTATCGCATCGTCAAAGAACATTTCATAAAAATCTCCTAAGCGAAAAAATAAAAAGGCATCTTGATAATCTGCCTTCACGGTTAAGTATTGCTGTATCATCGGCGTATAACCAGCCATAATGACCCCCACATTTTAATTATTTCGAGTATCTTCGACAAACTATTATATCATAAATTTGCGGAGACAATCTTAGGTAGATAAAACCTATTATTAAAAAATGTGGGCGATAGACTCGATAAAAAAAGATGTAGAAGAGAGTTCTTCTACACCTTTTTTGTACCTGCTATTTATTAAATTTAACGTCTAATGTAACTGTACCGTCTTCATGCTCTACAATGTTATCAATTTGGATACCTGTTTCAGTACCTTTTTTCGACCATTTGTATAGTGAAGATGTATTTGGACCAACATTCCCTTTTGGACTAATCGAAGTAACATTATACTTACCAGGGAAAACATCTCCGGAATCAGCATCATTTAAATAGCGTTCCAAGTCGAATTGTCCATCTGCTTGCACAACACTAACAGCATAATGGCGTTCGCCATTATCAGGATTCACCGGCACTTGTGCTAGACCAAGATGGTTTAAATCCCAGTTTTGTGCTTCGTTCGGACGATTAAACGTTCTGGCAAGAATATCCTCGACAACATGGTAGACTACTAGACCATGAAGGTCTTTACCATCTAAGTTATATTCTAAACCTGCATCAAATCCTGACTGCTGGCGGTTTTCTAATAAGAAGTATTCACGACCTCCTGAACCTGGAACATCGATTTTAAAAATATCAGCAAACTCATTTACTGGACGTACAGTTAATTTCTGATTGCCGATTACTTCGATAGGGTCAACGTAACCTAGATATGTTTTCGACCAGGCATCCGGGTGAACAGGGGAATTTCCGGAATAGTTTCTATTCTGCATGTCGCGGCCATAAGAACCACCAGCCATTAAGCTATACATTCCGACCCCTTCAGAATCGTAGCCGTAATCATATAAATCTGGCAATCCAAGTACGTGAGAGAATTCATGAGCAAATACTCCTACACTTGGCGGGGATGGCGGTCTTCCAGTGTAATCTTTCGGTACAAGGTGTGGATTAGAAACTTTTAGATAACCTGTAATGTCTTGCCCAACCTCTGGAACAATATTGTACGTATCAACAACAACACCATCTACTACCGTGTGCTCTAATTTTGATTCATCAGGTAGGTTACCCGTTTGATAAAACTCTCCAAAGTAACTTGCACTTGTAATATCCCATTTGTGTGACCAAATAATGCTTGGGTCTAAGCTAAACTCTGCACCCGTTCCGCGGTGAATGATTAATAGATTAGGTACAATTTTGTCAACTGTTTTTCCATCAACTTTTATTGAGGTGGCATCACCATGTAACCAGAAATCACCTGGTTTTGCAGGGACAGCATATTGGGTGAAGTCTACATGATCTGCGGCAGCAACAATAGCGTCTTTTACAAGTTCTGCGATATGAGCATCGCCATTGTCATTATAGTAGCCTTTATCTTGGCCTAAATAATGATTATATGTTTTTGGCAAAGTAACCCAGCCAACAACATCGATATCCATACTAAATTGGCCATAGGTTACCTCATTAAAGTAATTCTTCATTGTGCGATTTGTAGAAGCTGGTTTTCCACCGAATGTTGCTAATTCTTTAAATTCATCCAAAGAATAAGGATTATATTCATCTCCATTTATTAGATTATCAAACATTCCAATAGGGATTTGATCATAATCCACACCTGGTACTTCACTTTTTCCAGCTCCGGATAGTGGAAAATCTACAACAATAGCAATCCCCTTTTTATGAAGATCCTCAACCTTCTTTGGCTGCAATCTATCGGTATCTTGTGGTTTACTATACGATTTTCCGTTATAGCTCTCTAGCTTCTTTCCTTCAACCGCACCCCCACTTGATTTAATTTCTTTGGCAAGGTCAGGATCTACCTTATGATAGTCAGGTAGTTTTGGAGCAAACGTTTTGTTTTCTACAGGGCTTGATTTTGCGAAGGCTGGTACAATTGAAAATAAAATCAATGTTATTACTAGGCCTAGCGAAAAAATTTTTTTCATTAACATACCCCTCTCCAAATATGTATAGATAATGCTTAGGCATTATCTACTAGTATTATAGTCTGAATATAGTGGATTTTTTTGTAAATATTTCATGTAAATTTAGTTCTATTTTTGACATGCTTTGTAGAAATTCAAAGAGTATTGACATTCTATTAATTCTCTTAAATTTTCAACACTAAAATTATTACAAACTTTTCCAAACGAATATAATTGAAACTTCTAAAGTAGTAGATATTTAAAAGTATTTCCTGGCATATATTAATGATATCTATTGTTTAACAATGATAAAATATAAATAAGAGGTGGTCTAAATTGGATTGGTTTGGAAGCAATTATAAGCAGTTTGATTTCGAAATGTTTTCAATCAGCCATTTTGTGATTATAGCCTTACTTTTCTTAGGTTCTGTTTTGATTTATATAGGTAGAGAAAAACTTAAGGATAAAAAGTGGAGAATAGCAGAAGTCATTGTAGGACTATCTTTATTAGTCATCGAGGTTACTTACCATATTTGGATGCTTGTGAATGACATGTGGGATGTAAGTCATGCCATTCCATTAGAATTGTGCAGTATCAGCCTGGTCCTATCGGTGCTGTTATTGTTAACGAGAAAAAGGATAATTTATGAGATATTGTTATTTACAGCATTATTGGGAGCTTCTCAGGCTATCTTTACACCATTATTAAATTTTGACTTTCCTCATTTTCGCTTTTTTCATTTTTTCTATACACATTTAATGGATATTTGGGTTGTCTTTTATTTCACCTGGGTTGTAGGGTATAGACCAACTATTTGGTCAGTAGTAAAACTGTTTGTTTTTCTAAATGTTTTAATGCCAATCATTATGCTCATCAATAAAGCAGTCGAAGGTAACTATATGTTTTTAAGTCATAAACCAAAGAGTCCCAGTCTATTGGATCTTTTAGGCCAGTATCCCTGGTACATCTTATCAATGGAGTTTTTATTAATATCCCTAAGTCTGATCGTATGGTTAATTTTCCGAAAAAAAAGAGTTGGTTAGTTCTGGGTATTTTCTTATTGACCTTTTTCAAGTAAATACTTATAATAAATAACGTTCCAATAAATGTGTCCCGATAGCTCAGCAGGATAGAGCAACAGTTTCCTAAACTGTAGGTCGGAGGTTCGAATCCTCTTCGGGACGTACTCGTTAGAAAAGCGCTATGTATCGCAGATTGTTACCCGTTAATCAATACGGTGACAATGCGGTGACATAGCGCTTTTTTCTTTGTCTGTGGGACGTCGTTTTTGACACTGTAAGACCTCGATAGATGAACGTAGGACACTTGCAGCTGACTTATAGAAGGAGCTAACACCACGAGCTCCATTTTCGTACCGGTTATACTGATAAATGCTTATTTAGAGAAAGTCTGCAAATTCCGTTTGATTCATGCGGTGATCGTTACGGATGTCTTTGAGTCTGTAGTTAACTGGCATTGATGTAGCGTCGTCTATTAATCAAATAGACTCTACTCACAATCCGCAGTGTTTGCTACCGAAATCGCTGAAATGTAACGTTATGTACTTTTATACACTCCATAATATACCCATTTAGGTATCCGTTACATTACACGATATCGCCCGATGCCGGCATTGGATTATTGGAGTCAGCTTTTGTGAAAGTAGGACTTACCAATAATGAAAGGGCAATAGGAACCGTAAGTGTACCCTTTATTAAAGATTTTTTGAACATTTTCATCCACCCCAGTTTTTTGAATTATCTAAATATATTCTATAATTAAACTTCCGTTAAGTAAATTTAGTATTATTAATGGTAACTTCAATTTTATTTATATAAGAAAAAAGGAAATGTGCTGAACAAAAAGAAGCTGCTCAGCAGTTTAATCATCTTCGGGACGTCAAAGAAATCCTTTTTATCCCAAGGGTTACTTTTTTACTTTTTGGCTTTGTTATAATTGAATGTTGATTTCAATGAGTTTGAAAAATAAACTAAATCGGGAAATACCCTAAAAATCAAGGAAGTTTTGGTCTTCTGTCAAGAAAGTGGACAATATTATTTGAGACTATTCCAACCAAACTCCCTACCGCAGTATTAAACGAAATTCAAGAATTCAAAGAAGGTGTTGAACTTGAATCAATTTAATTAAACATAAGAAGCAATAGCTCGCGATAATCAAAATAATCAAGCTTTTTCTTTGTGAGCTTTGGGGGTCAAATGCATACTTTGGCATTTATTGTAATTATAGACCTAGATTAATTACTACTGGTCTTATTTCTCCCATGACAAAAATAAAAGCCTGACACTTATCTAAGTAACAGGCATGGTCATCTATTTAAATAATGCTTTAACATCAACTTTAAAACCTTTGATGATACTGGATTTTAATCAAACCTTGTTTTTCATCTTCATTATGCCGTATTGAGTGTCTTCCCCAAATGAATAAACCATAATATTATCAAATATAGGATGATAATCTAGGTTGCCCAAATAGGATTTCAAAGGAGGTGTCCCTGTAGGACCGATCAAATCATTTTATTTAAGATCCTTCATCCCGGTTTCTAATATTTCCATTTGCAGTAGTGTCTGCTCGTCGGTAATGGTTTTAGCTCTCCCATTCATGATGCTTTCATATAAATCATCATACACTCTTCCGTAATCACCATTCACGGACTTAACTTTTTCTTCGTGGATTGTTCCATCTTCATCGATATAGGTTATTACACCATAGTGTTGTATCGTGTCTACACCAAAATCTTTGTTGTCAGGCATGTAAAATTGCTTTAAATGTTCTTCCTGTCGATCCTTTGTTTCTTTCACAAAGCATCCCTTTTTTCCATAAACAACGAAACTAGGTCTTTCTTTAAGTCTATAATAACTAGATTTCACGGATACTTTTAACTTCCCATAATACAAATCCAAATCAAAATAATCATTCATTCTTCCTTGACCCAATAATTGTCTTACATCATAGTGTATTTGTTCCGGCTTGCCAAAATAGCTGATCACCTGATCTAATGTATGACAGCCATGTCCATACAAATATGACAATATAGGATTAAAACTATGAACAGATTCTGGTACTTCCGGACGGTAATAGTCATAATGCATTTCCACTTCCAGTAAGTCTCCTAGTTTTCCATCCTCAATAACCTTTTGAACCGTTAAAAAATCACTGTCAAAACGTCTATTTTGATACGCCTGAACAATCAAACCATTTTCTCTAGCCAATGTAAATATTTCTTTTGCTTGTTCCGAGGTTTCCATAAAAGGTTTTTCAACTAAACAGTTTTTATGATGCTCCAATACTAGTTTTGAATATTCATAATGACTTTCATGTCTTGTACAAACCACAATGAGTTGAATGTCCTTATCATTTAATAAATCGTTCAGATTGGAAGTATAATTTACTCCCTCAATTCTCTTCCAGCTTTCATTTTCTGGATTTCTTTGAAAAATTGTTTTTACCTTTATATTTTCTCTTTGCATAACGAAAGGAAGATGATATCTGTTGGTACTTTTCCCATTTCCAATAAAACCAATTGTAAGCATGATAGCCTCCAAAAATAGATTTAAATGATTTTCAATTTAGTAAAATGTGACGTTTCCACTATATCATACCACGAGTATTCCAATCTTAAATTAATTTAAGACTCTTCTGTCCGCGGTAAAAATGATTGCTATATCTAGACTACCATTTGGAATCTTATCTCAATAAGCACAAAAAAAATCGTTCTTTTTAGTAAAATGAAGTTACTACACAACATTTTAGAAAGGGACGATTTTTTATGAGCAATTAAATGATTCTGAAAATTATAACACCTAAATGGAACTTCTTATTTCTGCAAGTCGAGCTTTAGTTTAAAAAGCTAATTTTCAACTCTTTTTTCAAGGTTAAAAATTCTTTTGTCCACCTCAGTTAATTTGTTGTTAACATAATCTACTTAGAAATCGACTGTCTTTTTCTGCATTTCAGCAGACTAATTACGTATTCAGTTTGAGAAGATTCAATCCTCTTTACCGTTTCATATACTGAATCAAGTTTTTCATCCATCTTTTGCTGTCTGTCACCTATGGATCCAAGTCTATCCTCCATTTTTACTAACAAATCTAAAATTTGTTTTTCCATTTCGTCCACCACCCATGAATGAATAATAATGTTTTTTAATAATTCTTCCTACTTTCTTATGGCGGGTACTTATCAGTGATATCAAATGTAGAAGTAAAAATTTGTGAGTAGTCTTAGGGGGCAATTCTTAAGAGGAATTGAATCTTAATTTCCTGTTTAGTGCCATTATTTCATTATTAATATCACTTTTTCAGCAAAAGACCTCCCTTGATGAATTGTGAAAAAGGTTGTGTTGAGTATAGGATTATAATTGCAGAATTTTGAAGGAAAATGTAGATATTTGATAGGTCCCAATTCTTATTATAACATGTTAAATCATTATAGATTACATCTTCAATAGGAAGGTGATAGTTTATTGATTTCATAGAATTTTCCATTCTCCCAAAAACAATGAATACTCTCTAATGGCTTCCCATTGACTGTTCTGATTGACCGCTAGCCTCCATTGGTTTACAAAAAAATGCGACAGAAGAATTCCATCCCCTGTCGTTTCATAAATTTTAAATTTTTTATTTTAAATTTTCAATTGCTGCTCTTTCGATTGCAAGTCCGTTGGTGTAACGTTTCATAAATTGCTCAAATCCCTCAACATCCTTTGGATTCGGGGACACTGTTACACCATCTTTTTCTGCAAATACTTTGTGGTTTAAATACTCTTCCAACGTTTCATTATTGGCTTTGTTAATCATATAAGATGCAAGTAAGGCAATTCCCCATGCTCCGCCTTCTCCTGCGGTTTCCTTAACAGAAACAGGAACATTGAGCGCAGCGGCCATGATGCTTTGTCCAACACCTTTGGTCTTAAACAAGCCACCGTGACCTAGGATTTCATCTAGTTTCACTTCTTCTTGTTTGAGAAGAATATCCATACCTATTTTTAGCGCACCCATGGCTGTAAATAAATGGACACGCATAAAATTAGCAAGGTTGAAGATGCTATCTGCTGAACGAACAAACAATGGACGGCCTTCTTCGAAATGGGTCATATGTTCACCGGACAGATAGCCATAAGCGAGTAAGCCCCCGCAATCCGGGTCTCCCTGAAGAGCCAAATTATATAGTCTTTCATACAACCTATCCTTGTCAACTTCCATACCCATTGCTATTGAAAATTCTTCAAACAAGCCGATCCAGGCATTCAGGTCAGAAGAACAGTTGTTGGAATGAGCCATCGCTACTAGGTTACCTGTTGGTGTGGTAACAAGGTCAATCTCGGAATATACTTTAGACAGTTCCTTTTCCAGTACAACCATAGCAAATACAGAAGTTCCGGCAGAAACATTACCCGTACGCTTCGCTACGCTGTTTGTTGCGACCATACCAGTTCCAGCATCACCTTCAGGCGGACAAAGTGGTATTCCAGCCTGCAACTCACCGGTAACATCCAAAAGCTTTGCTCCTTCTTCTGTAAGTGCACCGGCCATTTCACCTGCTACCAATACCTTAGGCAAAATTTCTTCAAGTTTCCATGGTAAATCCATAGGTGCAATCAAATCGTTGAATTGATCAATCATGGTTTGATTATAATTCTTCGAATTCAAGTCAATAGGAAATACACCAGATGCTTCACCAACTCCCAGGACCTTTTGTCCTGTTAGTTTCCAATTGATATAACCAGCTAGAGTTGTCTGAAAGCTAATTTCAGTAATATGTTCTTCCTGATTTAAGATAGCTTGATACAGATGAGCAATACTCCATCTTTGAGGAATATTGTAGTTAAACAATTCCGTCAGTACTTTTGAAGCCTGTTCGGTAATATTGTTGCGCCAGGTTCGAAAAGGTACCAGTAGTTCCCCATCTTTGTTGAAACTCATATAGCCATGCATCATCCCACTAAAACCAATTGCTCCTAGTTTCTGTACGGTGACTCCATATTGCACTTTCACATCGTTTGCCATCTTTTGATAGCTGTCTTGTACACCCTTCCAAATATCCTCAACACTATAGGTCCAAATATTGTTCACAAGGCTATTCTCCCAGACATGGCTTCCGGATGCGATTGGTACATTGTCTTCTCCAATTAAAACGGCTTTTATCCTAGTTGAACCAAGTTCAATACCAAGGACTGTTTTGCCATTTTCTATGGCCTTTTTTATATCAAGACTCATGTTATCTTCCTCCCTGTTCTCAATCTCTAAAGCTAAAAAATTAGGGCTATTATCCTTAATAGCCCTAATCTTTGGTCATTTTTCCACTCTAAAAAGATTAACGGTAGATTACTTCATTCCAGCGCAATTCATTAATGAACGCATCGGTTTTCGTATCATTATTGATTACGACCATCTCAATTCCAGCTAGTTCAGCAAAGTCTCTCAACTGTTCAGTCGTTACTTTGTATGAGAAGCCAGTATGGTGCGCTCCACCTGCCTGAATCCAATTTTCAACAGCTTGACCTAAAGACGGTTGCGTTTTCCAAAGTACCCTTGCTACAGGGAGTTTAGGCAAATCGATTTCAGGCTGAATAGCATCCACTTCATTAACAAGAAGACGGAAGCGGTGTCCTAGATCAACGATGGAAGCATTTAAGGCTGAACCACCTTTGCCATTAAAGACAATTCGTGCTGGATCTTCTTTTCCGCCAATCCCAAGCGGATGTACTTCAACTTTAGGACGAGTAGCCGAAATGGTTGGACAAACCTCAAGCATATGTGAGCCAAGTACCATTTCATTACCTGGTTCAAAGTGATACGTATAATCTTCCATGAAGGATGTTCCTTCATTTCCGGCAATGATTTTCATTAATCGAACAAGAGCTGCCGTTTTCCAATCCCCTTCACCTGCAAATCCATAACCTTGTTCCATTAAACTCTGAACCGCAAGCCCAGGAAGTTGGTTAATTCCATGCAAGTCTTCAAAAGTAGTCGTAAATGCTGTGTAGCCTCCTTCAGTTAAGAAAGCCTTCATACCAAGTTCGATTCTTGCTTGATAACGGATGGCGTCTCTTACTGGACCATCTTCACGTCCCTCTGGAGTAATATCGTATTTTTCTTCATATGCAGCCATCAACTGGTCCACTTGTTGTTCCGATACCTCGTTCATGAGTTGAACAAGGTCACCCACTCCATAACCGTTAACTGTCCATCCAAACTTGATTTGTGCTTCAACCTTATCTCCCTCTGTTACTGCTACTTGACGCATATTATCACCAAATCTCGCAACCTTAAGGTTTTTGCTTTCTTCGAATGCAGCCGCTGTTCTCATCCAGTTGCCAATCCGTTCTCTCACTTCTGGGTTTTCCCAGTGGCCAACGACAACCTTGCGCTTTACTTTCAATCGTGCTGCAATGAAACCATGCTCACGGTCACCGTGTGCCGCTTGATTTAAATTCATGAAATCCATATCAATGGAATCCCAAGGGATATCACGGTTAAATTGAGTAGCTAAATGAAGATAAGGCTTTTGCAATAAAGAAAGGCCTGCAATCCACATTTTTGATGGTGAGAATGTGTGCATCCATGTAATGATCCCCGCACAATTCTCATCTGCATTTGCTTCAAGAATCAATTTACGAATGGAATCAGCATCTTTCACTACAGATTTAAAAATTAATTTATATGGTACTCGAGAATCATCATCCAAACCATTTACAATCGATTTTGAGTTAGCTTCCACTTGACGAAGAACATCTTCTCCGTATAATAATTGACTTCCTGTAACAAACCAGAATTCATAGGCTTTTGTCGTTAACAATGTAATTCCTCCTAAGTAAATAAAAGATATTTATCTATAAAATTATTATTTCGTCCTCAACAATCATTCATCCGTACAAGTTACCTTAGATTTTAGTTACAAATCTTTCTCTAAGACTACTTTTGTCCGTAATAGGCATTAGCACCATGCTTACGAAGATAATGTTTATCAAGTAGGAATTGGTCAATCGGCTTTATTTGTGGATTCAGCATATACGTGTTTAATGCCATTTTTGCCACTTCTTCTAAAACTACGGCATTATGTACCGCTTGGTCAGCATTTTTCCCCCAGCTAAATGGCGCATGACCAGATAATAAGATTCCTGGCATGGCAACAGGGTCAAGTCCTTCTTTTTCAAAGGTTTCAATGATGACATTTCCAGTCTCAAGCTCATATCCCCGTTCGATTTCCTCTTGAGTTAAAGTACGTGTGCAAGGAATTTCTCCATAAAAATAATCTGCATGTGTGGTACCAAGGGCAGGAATCACTCTGCCTGCCTGCGCCCAGCTTGTAGCCAATGGAGAGTGGGTATGTACAATTCCTCCTATTTGAGGAAATGCACGATATAAGGCAAGGTGTGTTGGCGTATCCGAAGAAGGTCTGAAGGTTCCTTCTACAATGTTTCCATCCAAATCTACTACAACCAGATTATCTATACGTAACTCATCGTAAGGTACGCCACTTGGTTTAATAACGACGAGACCTGTTTGACGGTCGATACCGCTTACATTCCCCCATGTAAAAGTGACCAGGCCATGTTTTGGCAGATCTAGATTCGCTTCCAAAACTTCCTTTTTTAAACGTTCTAACATCATTTTCCTCCTTCTTCTCCAAGGAATCCTTTTGTTATGTTTCATATCAAATCATCCGTAGAACTTATTAACCTCACTAACTTGTACGTATAACTTTAATTTAGATTTTACCATCTAATCAAATTTTTTCAATGCATTTTTTTATTAATTTAAAAGATTACTATATATTTTCATAATCAGTAAGAAACCCTTATTTTGATTGATTGGTCTTTAGTTTACTACCTCTCCGTTTCATCCATATTTCTCAACGAAAGAAGGGATATTAAAAATTAATATAGTCATATTGTAAATATTGTTAGGATGGGATTACAAAAAAAGTTGTCCGCATAAGTTATAAACATAGCTTATAGTTTGAAAGTGGTGGCATATAGTGTCTTTAAATACCAAAATACAATATGGTTGAGGAAAAATAACAGTATGGATTACTAGTGGATAAGTGCAACCAGGTTTATGTCCACAAAAGCTGTAAAAAGAAAATGCCTGGCACTTGTCTATACCGGCAAGTAACAGGCACTTTCGTCTTTTTGAATATTTCTTCAGATTACCCTTTTACCGCACCAGAGGTTAATCCTCTGATAAAGTTTTTCGAACTAAAAATAAACAAAATGATGAGTGGAATAATTGCAATTAATAGTCCCATCATTCGGGCACCATAGTCTGTTCGATAATAACTTCCTAACGATTGAATACTTAAAGGAATCGTAAATAATGCTTCATTATTAATCAGAACCAGTGGTAATAAATAGTTGTTCCAGGACCATAGGAAAATTACCAACGAGAGAGTGACAATGGCTGGTTTTACCATGGGCATGACAATTTGTAAAAAGATCCTGAACTCCCCGCATCCATCTATCCTTGCACTTTCTATCAATTCCTTTGGAACCCCTGATTTAATATATTGAACCATCCAAAACACACCAAAGGGATTAGCAATCCAAACCAAAATTAATGGAATGAGTGTGTTATTTAACTGCAAGAATCTCATTTCCATCATATAGCCAATTAATCCGATTTGAGAGGGAACCATCATCGTTCCAATGACAAATGCGAAGATAAATTTTTTTAACTTAAAGTCGTACTTGGCAAGCGCATAACCAGTCATCGTACAAATAAATACGCACAAAACAGTGGATACAACTGAAACATAGACACTATTCAAAAAACTTGTAAAGAAGTTACTTTGTAACACCGTTTGCAGATTGGTAAGAAAATAGTTCCCTGGTAAAAAGATTTTCCCTTTATAGATATCCTCTGTTACCTGCGTACTCATCATAATAAGTACATAGAAAGGGATAATACTTAGAAGAGAAACGGTTAATAACCCGACATTTGTTACGTATTTCTTCATTTTTACACCCTCTCTTTATTCATAAACTTATAGGCAACTAGAGTAAAAATGATAATGATCAAGAATAAGGAAAAGGACACTGCCGAACCATAACCGAAACGTGAGGTAGAGAAGGTCACATCATAAAAATGCCAAATAGCCGTTAAGACGGAGCGTTCTGGTCCTCCCACCGCTGTATCAGAAAAGAGCAACTTTGGCTCATCAAACATTTGTAGACCACCGATGATATCTGTTAACACCAAAAACATCGTTATCGGCGCTAATAGTGGGACGGTAATCTTAAAAAAAGTATTTACGGGAGAAGATCCATCCACCTTTGCCGCTTCATATAAATCTTGTGGAATGGTACTCAATCCAGTTAAGTAAATCGCCATGTGATAACCTGTGTATTTCCAGATAATCATAATCGCTACCACGATTCTTGCATAAAGGGGTTCTCCTAACCAATTAATTCCTTGTTCTAACACTCCTGCACTCACTAACACCTTGTTGACTGTACCTGAGGACCAATCAAACAAAAAGGCAAAAATCAAACCGATGGCAACAGGTGTAGTAATATAAGGAATAAAATTCACCGTTTGAAAAAACGATCGTCCTTTCGTAATATTGAACAAGAATACAGCTAGTAAAAGTCCGAATATAATAACAAATGGCGTCGACATTAACATAATTAACACGGTGTTTCCTAATGACTTCCAAAATGAAGGATCCTGTGTGAAGACTAGTTTATAGTTTTGCAAGCCTACGAAGGTAGCTGCACTAAATCCATCCCAGTTGGTAAAGCTAATGATAAACGAATAAAGGAGCGGGAAAATATTAAAAGCTAAATAACAAATAATAAAAGGAGCGACAAACAAATAAGGCCAAACTTTTAAACTCAAACTATACTTTTTTGCTACCGAAGCCTTCGCAGCAACTTTATTCTTCCTTTGTATTATGGTTTCATTCTCCATCTATAATCCTCCTGTAAATAAGAATAAAAGGATCTAGGAATGGGTTGCTACGATTCACTAGATCCTTATTTATTTTTGACTACTCTACTTTATTTTCAGGAAGTTTGGCTTTCACTTCAGTTATTAATTTTTCTAAGGCTTCTTCTGCATCGACACTGCGATCCGAATTTAACAAGTTAAGAACTAGATTCGTTGAATCCTTTACCACCGCATCGTAGGCTGAAAGTACAGGAACATCAATCTCAGGTACAATTTCTTCAATCCAAAACTTTCCTACGTCTTGACCCGCAAAGAATGGATCCTCGGAAGATACGAATTGCGGATCTTCATATACTTCTTTTAACGGTACATAGAAATTAACTAGTTTACTTGCTTCAGCACCCTCTTGTGTTAATAAAAGCCAATTAATAAATTTCCAAGCTAATTCCTTATTTTCACTGGTTTTCGAGATTCCAAAAACCGTTCCACCCCATGAGTACATCTCACCAGGCGGCTTCATTAGACCCCATCTGCCCTCACCCTCTTTATCGTTAGGCTTTATGACAAATTGAGGTGCCCAGTTGGCAGCTGGAAAGAAGATATGCTTTCCGTCGGCAAAGCTCGCATTCCATTGAGGAGACCAAAGCTCTAATTTGTCAACGATGCCTGCATCTCTTACTTTTGTTACATTTTCAATAACTTCTTTCATCTTGCCTGTTACATCAACCACTTCTCCATCCATCAGTGGCTGTTGACTTTGTGCCGTAAAAATCTCATTCAGTTCACCTAAGCTAGAAAACATATACACTTGTCCATTACTCTTCTCCTGAATTTCCTTCCCTTTTTCAATCATCGCATCAAGAGTTGGGAATAACGCTTCCAATTCTTTTGGGTCATCAGTTCCAAAATATTCCTTGGCTAGATCTCTTCGATAAGCTATAGCACCAGGTGTCAAGGATTGTTCAACTGCAATGGTTTCACCCTTTGAATTACTAGTAAGTGGTTCTAAATAATCAAACACGGTACTTTTGTCAAAATTATATGGTTCCTTCTCAAGGTTTTCCCAAATATCGAATTCAAAGATCTTTCCTCGGAAGTTTCTTTCACCCCAAAGGATATCCGGTAACTCCCCCCCAGAAGCCATCGTTGTTTGAACTTTTTGCAGATAATCTTCCGCTCCTACACTCGTTAGTTCAATTTTAATGTCTGGATATACTTTGTTGAACTCTTTACTAACAACCTCAATATAATTTGCATCCCAGCCCCACATCGTAATGGTACCCTTATCCCTACTTTTCTTCCCATCACTTTTACTGGATGCGTTACTGTCTACATTGTTGGAGCCCAAGCACGCAGTTAATATAGACATTACTAGCATGATAGAAAATAATGAAGCCAATCTTTTCTTGAACCTGTTATTCACTTTTTTATCCCCCCATATTCTTTCTACGTCCTTAATTTATCACGATGGTTACGCTTTCTAAACACCACAAAACGGTTTTATTGTATAAAATCCGGAGTACTTTTTGGAATATGGATGATTATTTTTGTTCCTTTATTTAGTTCACTATCAATAGTCATGGCTGCCTGTTCTCCGTAAGTATGTAATATTCGATCTCTTACATTTGCTAACCCTATCGACCTCATACCTGTGGAGTCAAATAAGTCTTGTCCCCACTTTAGACCTTCTAATCGATCGTTGGGGATGCCCATTCCATCGTCCTCTACTTCAATCGTTACAAACTGGTTACCCAAAGAAATCCTCACTACGATTGTTCCGTATTCATCCGTAGGAATCACACCATGTATAATGGCGTTTTCAACAAGCGGTTGTATGATCGTTCTTGGAACGATTTCATTTAAAACTCGATGATCCACCTGCCATTCTAAAAGAAATCGATTGGGATACCTATAATTTTGTATAACGATATAGTTTCTAACCTGTTCCACCTCTTCTTTAATCGTAGCAAAATATCCGTCTTCCCCGGTTCTAATCGTGTCTTGTAATAAACTGATAAATGAACCCACTATTTTAACAATATCTTTATTTCCTTCCCTTTGCCCCATATAGATAACGGTATTTAAGGTATTATAAATAAAGTGAGGGTTAATTTGTGATAGGAGTAAATCCATTTGCAATTTTTGTTTGATTTGTTCGTCTACTATCGATTTATCAATATACTTCCGTAATTCACTAACCATCCGATTAAAGCCTTCCCCTAACATCTGAAATTCATCTTTACTTTTTATTGATACTGCAGTTTGAAGATCGCCTTGTGATACTCTCTTCATCGCTTTGGTGAGAGAAGATATGGGTTTGGAAAGATTTACGATAATCGGTGTGACAATCAGCATGATTAAGACGATACTTAATAAAGTGACACCGCTGATAAAATAAAAAATAAAGTCAACTTTTTGTAAAAGTGTTTCTTTCGATCTGACCGAAACCACCTTCCACTGGTCCTTCATTTCTTGATTGATTGAAATAATTTGTTTATCGCTTTCTACAATATAATTGGTTTTATTTTTGTTCTTTTCAATGATAGAACGAACGAAGGCAGGCTGATTTTCTATCGATAATAGGACGGAATTATCGGAACTTAAAAGATAAAAGTCCTCATAATCCTTTCTCGTATCTTCCATAATGCTTGATAAGTGACTCAAGTTAAAATTAATAATTAAATAGTTTAGCTTACTATCCGGATTCAACAGTCGATTATATCTAATAATATAACTAACCACTTTTGTATTTCTTTGGTTATTTTTGATTTGATGTACATCGGAGAAACCTCCATACCTATCTCTGTTTAAAAAATCAGTAAACCATTCCTCTTTTAAAATCGTTTTATGATATTGTTGATTAATTAAACTGCTTGTTATAACTGTTTCATCGTTACTGACAAGTATGACACTATCAATGTAATTTTTTAGTAATAAATAGCTATTTAGCTTTCTTGTTAACCAATTTTGATTGGTGAGCCTTTCATAATGATCATTGGTTGAATACATCTTTTGAATTTTTAACTGTATGTCTTCATCAACTAGGATGTATTGGGCAAATTGTTCAAGATCATTCTGAATAAACTGCAGTTGAACTGCTTTTTGCTTCAGTTTCGCTGCTTCATCTTTTTTAACTTGTTCAATTAATAGGTTACTAACATAAGAATATGTAGTTGTTCCACTTAGCAGGAGGGAGATTGATACAATAAGAGCCACACTAAGAATGATTTTCTTTTTTATCGTCATTTTAGTTGATCCTTATATTCAAGTGGTGTAGTTCCCGTCCACTTCTTAAACACCAGACTAAAGTATTGACTAGTTTTATATCCTACCATTTCTGCTACTTCATATATTTTATATTCTTCTCCATCCAGTAATTCCTTTGCTTTTTCTATTCGAAACCAAGTCAAATAATCTAATACCGTTCGACCAGTTTCTTTTTTAAATACATGACGAAGATGGTCTCCGCTAATCGATAGGGAGTCACCGATTACTTCTATACTTAAATCTTTCTGATAGTGTTCATGAATATAATCCATAACGAGATGTATTTTTTTAGAAAAACCAGATGGTCTTAGAATTGTTGATAAACCTTTGTATTCCTCAATCAACCACTGTGATATTTCTTCTAACTTATAGAAAAGAGGAAATGTTGCCTTATCCTGATCTCCCAATTCAAAATATGTAGGGATTCGATTTTTTTCTCTTAGCTGGTCAAGTATATAAGTGAACTCCTTACATACGACTTGCAAGACAGACGGATGGAACTTTTTCCTTAACCTTTGGAAGACAATCTTTACTGCTTGGATAAAATCTTCTCCTTCTGCCGAAGTTACCTGTTTTCGAATGAACTGTATGGTTCCTTTCCATTCCGCTTGAATATCGTAATCAGGTAGGGTTATATCCTGATAACGTATAATGGTCTGCTTTCCATATAAAATAAGAAAGAGTGATTTTTTTTCTGTCTCTCTATAAAGTGCAGGTAAGTCCTTCATTTTTCTAAAGATGGGAGAAATAATAATAGATAAAGATAATCCTTTATTTTTCCCTTGATTTTTAATGTTCACCGCTTGATTATAAATTGGTGAAAATACTTCCCTTTCCGCAAGCTTATGTTTTAGTTTGCATAGTATCAGTAATTTCCCACCTTCTAATGTAACCGACTCTATATACTCGATCTCTTCTGAATGAAAAATCCCCTTCCATTCAAGTTCGGGTACATACATATTCACTATCGATGAATATTGGTCAAAAATGGAGAAAGCAGTATCCATTTTTACAAAAAAGAAAAAAAAGTTACTATTGATATCTGAAATACTCTTCTGTAAATTCTTCATAGCTATTTCTTTTTGCGTACCGTATACGAGCAAATCTAATAGGCATTGCCTTTTAATCGAAAGAACCTTTTCCTCTTGTTCTTGTAGCTCCGTCTTTATACCCTCGAGAGTTTTGATTAATTTGGTCTCTTGTAATTCATGTTTTAATAAATAATGAGAAATTCCAAGATTCATAGCTTTTTTTGCATAGTCAAACTCTCGATGCGAGGTTAGCAGAATAATTTTGGTATTTGGATTGAATTCTAGTATTTTTTGACTTAGTTGAAGCCCATCCATCCTAGGCATTTGTATATCCATAAAAATGATGTGAGGTCGATTCGTCTTTAAAACCTCGATGGCCTTCTTTGCTGAAAGCGCTTCTCCAACGATGGTGAATCCATGCTCTTCCCAGTTAATCATATGTTTTAAATGTTCAATCGCAAGGATTTCATCATCTACAATCATTACGTTTAATCGTTTCATCTCTCTCACCCCAATTGAATTTAACAACCTACCTTAAGAGTACTTTCAAATAGCCTATCAAACAATGAACGAAATTCTGATTATGATAAACAATATTCTGATATCCTAATACAATAAAACCATCAAAATATGCGCCCAAATAAATGTTGATGGAGGTAATTCTTATGATACCTCAAATTAAAAAACCATGACCCTTGGTTTAAAATTCAAGGTATCATGGTTTATTAGTTGTTAAATATTATTATCTAATTAAATCTCATTATCGTTATAGATTGCTTCGGAAACTTATGATTAATTGTATTACCTTTAACCTTAATTTCATACTGTTTCGGTGCTACCTTCTCGGGAGTTTCAAAGCTATTCTCTTCTTCTAATTCATAGCCCGACATTTCATAGATTGATCCAGTAAGATTTTCTTTTTCTATTTCGTCTAATACGATTTGAGCAGTGACTGGTGATTCTTGAACATTTACCACTTTAACAATAATATCTCCTGTTAACTCTTCGACACTTGCAGAATAGTACAGAGGTTCAACACTAGAAGCTTATCTTCTGTTTCATTGATTAGTTCACCATCAATAAATGTTCGAATATGTCTACCCTTCACTTCTAATTGAAGCAGATATTCTCTTTTTGTTTCGACAGCAAATAAACTCTGAGTTAAGCATGAGTTTCTGCCATTTACTATTGAACCTACAATCGCATCCTGATTTTGCCAGCCACCGATTTCCCATAACAATCCATTCTTATTGTCGCCTTGCCTAAAAAAGAGTTTAAATCCTCTAACACCATCAATTTTCTTAGCCCTAAAAGAAAGCAGATAATTCTGCCATTGAATGTTATCAAGTACTAATTCACTGCCATGTTGCAAAACGATAGGATCATAGCTCTTTTCTTCTCCAGTATCGATATTACTTAATTTGATATCATCATACTCTGCAGTGCTATGCTCTCCAGAAAACACTATAAAACACTATATTACCAGATATAGGCTTGGAAAAAGACTCTTCAATCGGCTGTAATCCATTTGTCTCTACCTTTAATATATAGTCTCCTTGATGGTGCATAAAGAGCTTTTGTACATAATAATTAGGAGTTCCATAGACATAATGATTGTTAAACCAAATAAGGTCTGGCTTCCAATTCACATAATCGACATTACAAAGCATTGGTGCATAACATGCTAGTCCTACTGCATGTGCATTTTTTTCAAGACCTGTCATAAAAGCTGCTTGAACTAATGCATTGTAGTAAGTATTCCCCCAGGAAGCATACTCACCTAAAAATACTTTAGGATCTTCACTTTTAAAGTCATCATAGCGATGATAATTAGCTAAAAACCACTCTGGAGATTGATAATAATGCTCATCGACGAAATCAGATTTATTTTCTCTAGCAGACTTCCAGCCTCAATCATATTCACTTCCAGCAGCAAATGGTCCACTTGAATTAATTAATTTGATCTCCGGATACTTCTCCTTAATGGCCTTATGAAAATATTCATATCGCTCGAAAAAAGCTTCCCCTACTTCTTCGTTTCCGATCCCTAGATACTCCAGGCCAAATGGCTCTGGATGTCCGAGTTCAGTACGCTTCCTCCCCCAAACAGTAGATGAATTCCCATTTGCAAATTCAATTAAATCAAGTGCATCATCAATCCAAGGCTGCAATTCTTCAATTGGAACAATCCGATGGTGATGAGGGTCGTAGCCTGCCGGCAATACAGGAATAGGCTTTGCACCTATGTCCTCACAAAATAAGAAATATTCATAGTACCCTAGCCCTAATGTTTGATTGTATCCCCAGTTGTTTCTACGTGCTGGTCGTTTTTCCACATCACCAATCGTATTTTTCCAGCGATACATGGAGTTCCTATCATCAGGATTGAGGCTGCCATCATGCACAAGGCATCCACCCGGAAAACGCATAAATTTTGGCTTCATATCAGCTAGTAGTTGTGCAATGTCCTCTCGCATACCGTTCTGACGATTATTAAACGTGCGTTCAGGAAAAAGTGAGATCATGTCAAAATACAAGTTACCATGTTCTATTGTTGTCAATACCAGTCGACCACTATAATCGGTCTCGTTAGCTGTTAACTTTACTTCATATTTTTTCCATTCTGATGAATTTACGGTGATCTCACCCTGTGCATAAACTCTACCTTCAAGGCTTTCTAATGCAATAGCAACTAGTTTAGTAGAATTGGATGCAGATCTAGCAAAACAAGAAAGTTTATAGTTTTCCCCTTTTCTGACAGGAATACCGGTATTAAATCCAACATTCATAATTCCTGCACCCGTTCCAGGTTCTTCTACTGAAAGGGTCAGGTAGTTCCTATTGTTTTCATTGAGAGGATTTTCATTTTCAACTAATACCTCTACTTTCGCTTCACCACGCTCTACTTTTTCCCATGCTGTTAATGCATGATACTCTCTATGGTCAATAGGATTAAATTAAAACGAACGATTTTGGACTAACTCAGTATAAAGTCCCCCATCAGCTGCATGGTTTAAGTCTTCAAAAAAAATGCCGAATAAGTCCCCTAATTCTTCTCCTCTATCTTTAGTAAGTACCTCTATTATTTTTGTGTCAGACATATTTTCACCTATCTTCTCACATTATGATTATTAGTTGTAAATACCATTAAGAGTTCTTAACCCGTAAACTCCACCTGCAATTTTTCCTTTGGTTGAAACGAATTTAACTTCAACTTTTTCTTTTCCTCTTGTTAATTCATCTGGAATTTCGTAAATCACATTAAATAACTCTTCTGAAATCTTTCCTTCAAGCTTTTGCTCCCCAATTTCCGTATCACTTACTAGTATTTGAAAGTATCTAACATACGTTTTTCCATCATGATATAAAATACCGTCGCCACTAAAATAGGTAACACAAAGATACATACGTTTTGTTGGATCCACAGCCATTTCATAGCTAAAATATCCATCGTCTCGACTATCTCTCCATGCTCGATGAACTACATTCAAGTATCCTGAATATGAATTTTTAGCCTTCATTGAATGTTCAACCTCTGATTGCTGTTCGTGTGGCTGAACTTGATCAACTGTCAGTAATTGTAACTTTTCCAGTTCACTTTGTTCTCTATTTAAAAATTCCTTATATGTTTCTTCATTCATTAAATCCCAGTATAAGGTGTATCGTTGGTGATGTAAGGCGTAAAAAGGAATTAGGGTCACTTTTGCATTTCCTGGTTGTCCAATCTTATCGGTTTCAAATGTTAACGGTGAACCTTCTACAGGTTTTATCCATTTGTTTAACTTCGTTTCATTCGTAACTAAGGTGGGAACATCAATTAATGGGTAATTATTTAAGTATAAATGATCGTCTAAAATATCTGTTTCAGGAAAATTTTCTCTTCCCAATGCTCCGGCTAATGCAATAGGTCCATAGGTAAATGAAACTTTACCTGAATCGCTCTTTGAGACATAAGAGTGAAGTTCCATAGGGAGGCTAATTTCAATCACATCACCTGAATTCCAATTTCCTGTTATCGTTAAATATCCGTTTTCACTTGAAGAATAAGTATACTGGTCATTAACCTTTGCACTCAACTCCCCTGAAATCCAATTTGGAACTCTAATATGGATCGCTAAAAATTCATTATTAGCCTCTTCGAAGATAAGTTTTGAAGACGGGTTTTCCGGAAACTTTGTTTCTTGTTTTAACTTGATTTTTTCAAGCACCATTTCAGAACGAATAAATAAATTCACATAAAGTTCTTCATTTTCATGATGGTATATTTGTCTTGTATATCGTGCTGGATTTTCCATTCCGGTACCCGTACAGCACCAGAACGAATCATCATGTGAGCAGTATACTTTAAAATGTCCAGGCTGCGTTGAAACAAAATATGTTTTCATTCCAGTATCAGGATCTTGTGAAGCTAGGATGTGGTTATACAACGCTCTTTCGTAGTAATCCATGTATTCTGCCTTATGTGTCCATTTAAATAAGTGCTCTGTTAGCTTCAGCATATTATAGGTGTTACACGTTTCATTCGTTTGAATACCAAGTTCTTCCGTATTTTCAAGACCAAAATGTTCATTTTTTGAATTTCCGCCTATGACGTATGAACGATTTTTAGTGACGATATCCCAGAAGTAAATGGCACAATCACGGTAATAAGTTTCCCCTGTAATTTCATAGAGTTTAGCGGCACCAACTACTTTAGGAATCTGAGTATTGGCGTGTTTTCCTTCAAGTTCATCGATTCCTTTTGAAATGGGATCAAGGATTGCTTTATGACAGAATTTAATCGCAAGTTCAAGATAGTCAGTGTTACCGGTTAGTACATAAAGATCAGCCATTACTTCGTTCATTCCGCCATGTTCACAGATTAGCATACGTTGAAACTCTTGTTCTGAAAGATTATCCGTTCCTCTCTTCGCCCAGTCTGCTAGTTTAATAACAACTTGAAGTGCTTTTTCATTGCCAGTTAGCTTATACGTATCGATTAGTCCAGCAAAAATTTTATGAATGCTATACCACGGTACCCATGAATCTCCGAGACTAAAATTAGAAACTTGAAAATCTCCTCCGGCAAAAACCTTGTCAAAGCAATCTCGTGGAAATCCACTTACATACCCCTCTGTATCAAATGATTGTACATGTTCGAGTTCATCAATTGCGTAATCAAGCTTTTCCTTTAATTTCTTATCATTCGTTACCGCATACATAGCTGAAGTAGCTGACAACCAATGACCGATTGAATGACCACTGATTCCTCTTTTTTCCCACCCGCCATAATGTGGTTTTTTTGGTGTTTTTGAAATAGCATGGTAACAAGTTGCTGCTAATCTATCAACATCCAAAGTCAATAAAAATCCTTTTCCTACGTCCTGTGATTCCTTAAAAATACCATCTAATAATGTAACATTCTGTTTTCGATACTTAACTTTAATATCTTTCATCAAATTCACCTTCTTATCTCTTTAATATCGTTATTAACCATTATGAATTTTCCTTTATCCAAATAGAATTCACAATATAATAAAATACATATCCTTTTTTTAGATTTTTTGTGGTAAGGTCGGTGTAGATATAATTTTTGAGGGTGATTTAGTATGCACACCATTCATTTGAACTCATATAGTCTCCCGTTAGTGAGAGAATTAGGTTTCATGCATGATGAAAAAGGAATATTTCGTCATCCTGATCGAAAAATGAAAAATATACATGTCTTTGTTTTTGTCATAAAAGGGAGTATTCATGTCATTGAAGATGGGACGGAGTACAGGGTAACGAAAGGGGAATATCTTTTTTTAAGAAAAAATGTTTCCCATTGGGGAGGTGATTTCTATGAACCAGGAACAAACTGGTTTTATGTTCACTTTTATGATTCTCCTGGGAATGATAGGAACGCAGCGGACACAGAATTCAAGTATTTTCCAAATTCTTCATTAATTTACGAGGATACATATGAAACAAAACTAATTTTGCCGAAATATGGCAAAGTATTAAGCTCAGATTTTTTTTTGACAAAGCTAAAAACTTTGGTAACTCTATATGAGACCCAACACCCATTACGACCTATTCAGTTATCTTTATCAATTTATCAACTATTCACAGATATTTACTCAGATTATATAGAAGAACAGACCAACACAAAGAAGCATGTTGTGGTAAATCAAATGATTAAGATACTAAAAAACGCCCATGAGGAGAAATTAACAGGTGAGGAAATCGCAGATATGCTTGGCATGAACTATGCTTATCTATGTACGCTTTTTAAAAAGCATACTGGAAAAAGTGTAAAAAGGTACCAAAACGAACTAATAATTGAAAAAGCGGTTGAAATGATTAAAACAAATGCTGGAAATGTTTCAGAAATTAGTTATGCTCTCGGTTTTTCGAATCCCTTTTACTTTAGTAGAGTCTTTAAAAAAATCACTGGTGTATCACCGACAACATTTATAAATGAAAATTATAAGTATTAAACAGTGGAGGTCTGAATCCTCTTCGGGACGTCAAAATGCCTTGATTTTTCAATCAAGGCTTTTTATCTTTGTTATAAAACTATAACTCTTTGTAACGTGACATAAAAATCATCACTTCCAAATTTAGTCCCATCCTTTTTAAACCAGACACCATTCGTACCTGTTACCATAATTTTGAGCATATAATTTCCTGCTGGAAACGTTGGTGAAACATATCTAATATTGGAATCGGATACTAAGCTATAAAAATCAACAACTGCAGTATGGATAACTTCACCTGATTCATCATAAATCAAGAAGTCAGCATATCCACTATGGCAATCACTAGTTCCGAACACGATAACTTGTGAGCCATTAAATTGATAGCTCACCGATTCACCACTCAGATTCGATTGGAACTCTAGCGATTCTTCCAAACCTCCTATGGATACGTTAGAAATAGATCTACTATCCCAAACTGGCCAAAATTCCGGTATTAAGCATTTTTCTCCAACAACTGTAATTGGTAACCATACTTGAGTGGCACTTGATGCTTGCCGTGGAAAGGACCATCGATCTCCCATATAGATTGGAACGTTTTTTCCGTTAGCTTCAAATGTAAAGACAAATGAGCACTGAGAATTATAGGTTAAGCTCCCTTCTGGACAAAATAATCCTTGATTTTTCCATGGCCCATGTATGTCTTTTGCAACCAAATAATAGTTATCATTTCTTTCCCAACTTGTTTTATTTGAAAACATAATAAAGTAGTTTTCTTCATGGCGAAACATTGCTGGTGACTCACCACCAGGAGCGATTTTTTCAGCTACTTTCTCAACTGCGGTTAAATAATCATCACTTAACCGATAAATGTCCCCTTCGTGAAGTAATAGATATGCTGTGCCATCCTCATCAACAAAAGTTCCCATGTCCCATCTTCTAACTGGTTCACCATTAAATAGCAGCGGTCCTTGAAATTCAAATGTACCATCAATACTGTCACAGGTGGCCACACCTATACAAGGATCCATGTATTTTAAGTCATCTGTATGCATAAGCATCACAAACATGCCTGTTTTGTGGTTTTTCAACATTTTGGGTCTTTCACCTATTCTATTAGGGCCCAAGAGTCCCTCATTTTGCGGCTGCAATGCCAGTCCCTCAAAATACCAATCTGCAAGATTATCAGATGAATAGCATGAGAACCCTATGTATTTATTAACATCATCTGTTTTATATTCTCCAAAAAGGTAATACTTCTCATCTTCTTTTAGCAAACAAGCACCGTGTGCATTTACCGTATCCCCATTTTGATCAAACCACGAAACTCCGTTGTATATATAAGGTTTCCCCATAATAATTACCTCCATCATCTTACTAGTTTCATAAAGTATCAAAAAACAAAATAGTGCATCCAATGTCAATTAAATAAATAGATTCATTGCCACTTTGGAGAGACAACAATGCGGTAGTAATTTTTGGGTTTTAAAACTCGAATATTATTTGTCCACGTTCTTGACAGAAGACCAATTTCGGACACTCATAACCTTCATGAGTGACCACTTTTCTATTTTCAACAAGATTTCGGGCACTCATGGCCTTCATGAGTGACCACTTTTCCATTTCTAACAAGATTTCGGGCTCTCTTAGCCTTCATGAGTAATCAAGCTATACACCGCTCCTCTGCCTGCTTCGGTAAGCACTAGGTGAAATACCATTCATCTGTTTGAACATCTTGCTGAAGTGATATTCTTCGTAATACCCGCATAGTCTGGCGATTTCCTTGATGGGGTAATCCGTATAGATTAGATAACCACACGCCTGCTGGTTACGTAAGTGTATAAGATATTCTTTCGGCCCCATACCCGTATACTTGAGGAACAGCTTTCGAAGGTACGAAGCAGAAATGCTGTATTCCTCGGCCAACTGTTCGATTCGAAGGTTATCCTTGTATCCGTTCTCCAAATGTTTCTTGATTTGCTCGAAGGCAGCGAAGGCACCGGATTCAGTTATGCTCCAGTCCGGGTGTTCGATTTGATGAAGTTTGTGCAGCAGTATTTGTAATTTTGCTTGGGAAACCATTGCTCCACCGGCAATTCCTGGGAACCAGTCCAGATTTATCTCCCTAAACAAGACACCCAATTCCTCCGCCTGCGGGATACCGTATCGACTTAGGAAGGGAAGCCTTAGTTTCTCAATTGGCGTAACATTCTTCCATACTGCATCGTAGTCGAGTTCTGTACAATCGAAGAGCACCATGGTCATGTGGAGCGGAGCATACGGCTCTGAACGCATTGACATTTCAAGACCGGGCCTTAGGTAAGTCAGCATCCCAGCCTGCACCTTGTGTTCGGTATTCGTCAAGAAAGTCCCCTCTCCCTCATGAATCCAGTACAAACTATGTACATTCACTAGATTACGAATATCTTCCCAGCCAGGAAATGTTACTTTATCGAGAACAAAATGAATATGCGGCACGAGGTTATTCAAATTATATGTAAGTGCTTCCAAACTTTTTTCTCTCCTTCAGCCAATCGACCTAATAAGGGCTCGATTTTTACAAGCAGTCCTAGTTTTTTTCCATTCAGAACCAGATGATAACATGCTATTATCCATATTATCAGACTATTAAAAAGATGACTATGAAGAACATTTCACTAGGGGGTAGAGACGCTTGTTAAGAACGTTTCGAGAGCATCACATTCGCACAACAGAATTATTGAACGGGCCATGGGAATTTATAAAAGATTCAGGGAATGTGGGTCTTCAGGAAAAATGGTTTGAGCGTTTTCCACATGCTTCACAATCCATGTACGTTCCATCCTGTTGGAATAACGAACTGAACCTGTACGACTATGAAGGTGTCGGTTGGTACAGGAAAACCATTCATACACAGGAAACGCAAAATATCAGACTAGTATTTCACGCAGTATTAGGTCATGCCAATGTCTATTTGGACGGACAGCATCTCGGGTATCACTATGGCGGCTACACACCTTTTGAATTCGTCATTCCTTCCTTATCTGCAGGAGACCATGAGCTGGTTGTTCGGACAGACAGTACTCTGGATCGCCTTACGATTCCGACAGAGCACGTAGACTAGTTCCATTATGGTGGCATCATCCGTCCAGTCGAGCTGCAGGTGTTACCTGATTTGTACATCGAGCAGTTCAAGATTGATTATGATCTAAATGGAATAGCAGATGCCGATGTCAATATTCAAGTACGTACCCGTTCACTGTCGCAAACGGAGTTGACCACGGCGTTGACACTGAACGAAGGAGGACGTGATATCCACTCGGAACAAGTAAGTGTGGATGCTGGTCAAACGGTCGATTGTACGGTGAGGTTACGATGGACCGATGTTCGGCTGTGGAATGTTGGTCGACCTGAGTTGTATACAATCCAGGTCCGTACCGATTATGACGACAAGGTTGAACGAATCGGGTTCCGACGAATTGAGACAAAGGACCATCGTAATTAACAAATATAGTGGGTGGTATGAAGGTAACGTTGATGGATTCAAAGATATGCTGCATAAGTTCCACCAGCGGGCGGAACAAATGGGGGCTGGCGATAGGCCGGTGCTCATGACCGAGTTCGGCGGTGCCGGCATCTTCGGGGACGTTGGTTGGGAGCCGAGATTGTTCAGCGAGGATTATCAAGCGCAAATCGTTACCGAGGCGCTGGCTATTTTTCGGGATGATCCAAAGATTGGCGGCACCTTTATCTGGCAGTTCGCCGATACCCGTGGTGATTTGAAAAGTGACGGTAAATATTTCCGCGACCGGGCTCGCAGCTTTAACAACAAGGGTCTAGTTAACGAATATCGCAAGCCTAAGCAATCGTTCCGCGAAGTGCGGCGTATCTACCGGTCTTGGGGCGAAGAACATTAATTTGCAGGATTATGAAGAAAGTGGACAGCGATACGATAAAAAGCCTTGATTACCTTAATCAAGGCTTCCGTTTATACTGGCTTCTTAATAAAAGTTGCAAGAATTAACGTATGAATCTTTTCTGTTGAGTGGTCAGGTAAGCACCCAGGCTGATAAATAGACGGAAAAATTCCGCTTATTTATAATTATTAGATAAAAAAATGCTAAATAGACGGAGAGATTCCGCCTATTGACTCAAAAAACATGATAATAGGAGGAATTTGCTTAGCATAACCGGAATATCTCCGCTTATTTCCCCCAAAACGAACTTCATCCTGCATCTAACCGGAATATCTCCGCTTATTTTAACCTTCCCTGGTTACTAGATTAAGGACAAAGACAATTTTATTTAAAAGCGAGTGAGTTTTACTCAAGAAAACTTCATTATGATGCATTACGGTGAAGTTTTTAGGTTTTTTGTATTCCTAATAAAAAAACTCGCCACATTGGCGAGTTTTACTTTTTTATATACAAATAACGATGTATTTAGACTGTCATGTCGGCAGGTGTTTTAAGAAAAGCACCTTAATACGAAATCCTCTACTCCATAGATTAAGGCTTTATACCATTGTTCCAACAATATAGTTACCAGTTTCCTTTTAGTTTAAATAAGCCAAGCAGTTCACCAACGGTAAGGTTTGCGGTTGGGTTAAACTGATCACTCATAAGATAATGGATATTCTTATGGAGGAGAGACTCTACTTCAGGACGCTTCAAGTTCTTTAAAATATTGAATGTTGATACGTACAGCTTACCTTCGCCTACTTTTGTTTCAAATGAGTAGGCTAAGTGTTTTCCACGGTTGTGGTTATCGATTACTTCCACAATCGGTTTAACCTGTGGTACTGTTTCTAAATTAATAGCTATAGCTCTATCAACCAAATGGAACCAATTCCAATTGGATCGTCCATCATGAGGGAAATGTTCGAGTGATGGATGGTCATGGATGATCATTCCCATCGTTGTGCCAATTTGTGCTGGAAACCAAATATAGTTCCAAAAGATTGGCAGAAATCTAGTGATCACTTCGTCAAATTGATTTCCTTCCTCGGCCATAATCCAGGCCTTACCACCATCAAGAAGAAATTGCAAAAGCTCTGTTGACAGGTGATCTGATATCGCAAGATCTATATCCTTTTCCTCTTTGTAGCTAAAGCCATCAAAACCTATTTTACCGGTAAATTTTGCTCCATAAAGTGAATTTCCTAACTTAGAAACATCCGTCCAAATCCTGCTTGCATCCTTATGGAGTGTTGGTCTCGAATATGTCCAAAACTCCCATTCATTTTCGATGATTCTATCAGCACCTGCAAGTTTAACAGTTAAACTGAGGGACTGACTTTGATTTGCAGGTGTCTCGACTTCAATCACACCAAGGGATGTTACATTTCCAGGAATGATTTCCGTAACTGGTATCGCTCCAGATTGTAGAGTCTTCTGATTTGCTGATAACTCCCAAGTTAGCTCACTTTGCTGGAATGAATCTGTACTGAAATTTGAAACATCGATAGTCACTCGAAGCTTTTCACCTGCATAGTGTGTACGGTTCAAGGAACGCATTAGAATGACAACCTCATCATTAAAGGAGCGAAATTTCTCAGGTGAAATAGTCCCTTTATTATCCCAGAACACATCTAAAACCCCTGTTGTTGCATGACCTTGACCAGGAAAATCGCGTATGTCTAAAAGTTGAATTCCCGATAGCCCAGATGTTCTTCTAGCTCTTTCAATATTTTCCTTATAAGCTCTTGCTTGCAGCGTTCCAGATGCTTCAATAAATTCATCAATCCGCTCAAGTTGCCCTTTCTTTTCCAATGTTGCCATTGTTGTTTCTAGCCAGTGTGGACGTAAAACACCTTTATACTTTTGGGCCTCCTGTGGTCTAACATACATCGTGAACTGACCATGCTCATGAGCAAGTATAGGTTTTGCCTCCTGCATGGTGACGACATTGTAATCCTCAAAGGTATTAGGTGTTCCTGCGAAATTATTATTCAACGGCGGATGGGCATTTAATGAAGGAATATAAAAGTCACCTTCACGATCATGCGCAGGAAGACGGCCAAAGCCTGTATTATCTGTATATAATCTTGTTGAATCAAGTGCCCTGCATAGCTTCACCACTTCATTCAATTTTTCATGCCCTTGTGGACTGATTAGTTCATTCCCTGGTGAGAGTAATACAAATGAAGGATGCTCATTTAATGATTCGACTACACGGTATAACTCTCTGGTTAAGAAATCATGGATATCCTGATTTGGGTCTTTTTCTCTGATCATGTATAAAGCTGACCAATGTGGAAGCTCCGTTTGCACTAACATCCCTTCCTCATCCGCTGCTTCCCAAAACGGCTTTGGCGGGGTCCATCCATGTAATCTCACATGATTAAAACCGTATTGCTTCACGGTTTTAAATTGCTTGATATAATCTTCCTTGTTCCAGCTTGGATACCCTGTTTGCGGGAATATACAGCAATCTACATAGCCTCTTAGAAATGCAGGGAGACCATTTAATAGAATTTTTTTGCCTTCTACCTTTATCGATCGAATTCCCAGGGTGCGTATTTGCTGGTCAATCTTACTTTTTGACTGGATGATTGAGAGATTTATATGATAAAAGTAAGGATTTCGATCATCCCAATAAATAACATTCTCCCAAAAGTCAATCGTAAGGTTTAGCTTGTCATCTATAGAATTGATAGGAGTTTGAATATCACGAACTACTCCCCCATCTTGTTTAACAATTTGAATGGAAAGATAACTGTCTGAGCTTAGTAAATGACTATTTTTAAGACCAACCTCTACGTCGATGTAGTTTTTCTCCAGCCTTGGATACACCCTTACATCCTGAATATTTGTCTTTGGGAGTGCCTCCAAATAAATGCCGCCAGTAATTCCGCCCCAATTCGTAGCGGTATGGTAGGAATGGATATGACTGTCATGAAGAGGGTATTTCATTTCATTGTTAACATAAATGACGACTTTATTTGTCTCGCCTATTTTTATGAAGTCGGTTACATCAAAAACATGATCACTTACAAGACTTTCTCCTTCCCCAACATAACGATCATTGACCCATAATTTCGTCATCCAGCGAACCCCGGATAGTACTAATTTCATGAATTGATGTTTCAAATCCTCAGAGATAAAAACTTCCCTTGAATACCATGCCGTTCCCACGTATTCATGCAGTTTCTTCCACGTCCCAATCGGATTGTGCTTAGATGGCTCTCCAAAGCCTTGCTCCTCCCATGAGCCAGGCACATTTATCGTTGATTTAGCGGGGGCACTCCCGATATCCTTTTCAAGAAATATTCCTTCAGGATCTAATGTAAAGTACCATTCACCATTCAAAGAAAGCTTTTTTCTTGTATCTACTTTTAATGTATTAATCAAGCTGTTACCTCCTTATATTTAAACCATTACATCTCTATCTCAAATTCCTTAATAGCTGTAGCCTTGATGGATTTGATTTCAGCAATTTGTTTATTTATCACCTCTGCCCTTGCTGCCATTGGTGAATCACTTTTGACAAAGCTGCCCTCTTTTAGTGGGGAGATATAAATATACATCCCTTTTTCTATCAGTTCTTGTTTGTGCTGTTGCAGTCCGATTTCCCATGTATCATTATTACAAAAATTATCATGAATTAATTCTCCATCAATAAATGCATAACCAATATCGCCGACATATTCAGTTTGCAGTAAAAGTTCTTTTACATCGTCAAATGCCTCGGGCTGAAAATGAATCACAGCCTTATTGTTATTGACCATTCTAACCTCTATGTCTGTACGACTTTCACTAAAGGTTTTCTTATATTCCTTAAATACGCCATGGGTATGACTAGAAACATCCTCTCCTGCAATTTTAATCGTCATATCATAGCCTGGGAAAGATTTTATTTCAACATTCTTAAAACTTTCGCATTCCAGTCTTATCTTTTCTTCGTCTACAAGTAAGGTTGCATTCGTAATAAAAACCTGTTCTTTCCCTCTATAAGTAAACTTCCAAAAGTTTAAACTTTGTTCATGGGTCAACGTACAAATATGAAGCCTCTTACCTGATTTCAATGTTATATCAACTAGACTACTTTCCTGATTACTAACGTGTACTACCGTATTTTCATTTGAAATGATGTTCCCATTATCAACCCTTACCTCTTGGATTGCATCACCCTCAAAATAATACTCACCATTCATTCCTTTTGGAGTAAAAAAGAAAAAGTAGGTTTCATCCTCATGCTCTATGCTTGTTAATAATTGTGTGGTTGCATATTTAAGATTTAGTCCTTGCAGATCCAAGTTAAATGGAAGGATACAGCACTCATCCTTCGCTAATGATATGCTTCCGGATTGTGGGAAACGTATCTCTTCATTCTCAAGGTTAACAGTGATTGAAAAGTCGTTTTGGTCCTTTGTTTCTACATGATCCTGATAATTATTAATGAAAACAAATCCAGAATCTCGATGTGCACGTACAGCATACCGTAATGTTTCAATATCATATGGGTCTATATCCTTCGTATCAAATGGAAGGACAGTTTTGGTTTTGCAAAAGCCTTCCTCCACTGTTTCATAAAAGTAGTGTTGACGCTTTAGTCTTTTATATGACTCTCTTATTTGTCCAAACTCCCCAATTGGAGCTTGATAATCGTAGGAAATTTTCGGTGTAGCATTTTCATTCAAGAATGGTGTCTTTTTCCCCTTCGGATTTGAACCGCCATGGAAAACATAGTAGCCAACAAAGTTACATCCGCCAGCTACCTTCATTTCAGCCATTGCGTCAACACTTTCATATGGTAACTTGAATCTATATTTATAGAATACAGTCATCCCTCCACCCATTTCACAACAAGCAAATGGTAGACTCTCAGGATTATATGCAGGATCAAATCCATAGTTTTTCTGTTCGTCGTTATGATAGTCTCTAAAAATAAATTCGGGTGTAGCCGGGTGCTCCTTCACGTCACCATAGAAAATCCATGGCCAAAACGCGTAGCCTCCCCATAATGGAAGTACCTCATCAAAAGGTGCTGATGCTCCTCCCCAGCCAGTACTCGTATAGATTGGTGTTTCGATCCCAGCTTGGATGGCTAACTCCTTTAGTTTCCTAATATGTGAATCGCCATCCCTGCCTGCAGGTAACCATTCATTACCTGTTCCATTGGTAATTTCCCACGGTGCACCTGCGTGTTCATACTCATTCTCAATCTGTGTTCCGATGATAGGGCCACCATCTTTAAAGAGTAAGCCTTGAACTTGCTTCCCAATTTCTTGATAAAAACTTTGCACATAGGTCAAATATTCTTTATCGTTTGAACGAAGATCAAAGGGTCTTCCGAATAGCCACTCAGGAATTCCGCCATTTCTTGCCTCACCATGGGCAAATGGACCAATTCTTAAAATGACGCTCATTCCATGCTTTCCGCAAAGGCCAACAAATTCTCTGAGGTTTTTATTCGCTTCCCAATCAAATATTCCTTGCTCCTCTTCATGATGATTCCAAAAAATATAGGTTGGGATAATATTTATCCCTCCCATTTTCATTTTGATGATTTCATCTTCCCATTTGTTACAGTTATATCTACTGAAATGGAACTCACCGCTTATACCGAAAAACGGCTTGCTATTTTTTTCCATATAATAGTTTGTAAAACTATAACTTTCTCCGTCTATATTTGATCCACCAAGTTTTGTTTCAAGTGGGTATATCTCTTTTTGCGTATTTTTGACGTCAATACTATATGCTCTCATGAGGGATTTCCTCCTTCATTGGTGATTTATGAATGATTGATCCTTGGTGATTTGGATCAAGTTGTAACGCTTGAATAAATTGTTCTAGAGCAAGGTTGAATTGATTTAACCCCATTAATCCAAGCGCTCTCATAAAATGACAATGAATTTGATTTCTTTTATTTAAGTTATCCTCAAAGACAAGAAAATCTGGTAGTGATACCGCAAAATAATCAATGATCACATCATCAAATATGTGCTTTTCTGCATAATCAACAAGCTTGTTAAATCTCCGTTTTGCTTCTTTCTCATTCTTCAATTTAAGCCAAGCTAATCCTTGGTAGTAAATCATTTCAGGAGGCTGATCATTGTAGTACATCGCACTTGTAGGTTCTTCTAATCCCTTTGATGCAATCGTAAAGCATTCCATCGCTTGATGTATTTGATTGAGGCCTTCGTAAGCAATCCCAAGATAGTAATAGATATTATTTTCTTGTGCCCCTGCTAATTTACCTTCTCCTAGATTGTGTGGATAAGTAAGCGCTTTTTCAAATAATTGAATGGCTTGCTGATAATCTTCTTTTACTAAATATCTTTTACCAAGTTCAACATGTGCCAATACATATTGACCCGTTACTTTTCCTTCTCCACCTTCCCATGGGTGAAAAATACGATTAGACAATAAATCAATTGAGATATCATAGTGTCCTACTATATTTAAAAGGGTAATGTATTCTATAAATAAATCATCCCGCTGATCTACCAATTCTAGATATGATTGAAGATTTTTCAGACGTTTTTCAGGTGTGTAACCAAGCTTTTTGTAAAGTTGATCCAATTCAAATAACACACGGGAATCAAATTGATTACAAGTAAATGCATTTTCAAGAGATGCTAGGGATTTTTCTGCATCCCCGAGAACGTTAAAATAAGCCAAACCTAAATTTCGATGGACAGTTGCAAAATTTGCATTCACTGACCTAGCTGCTTCCCAATGCTTAATGGCATCTAGAGGCCGCTTTTTATCATATAATAAGTTTCCTAGATAATAATGAGCTTTATCATCCTCCGGATTCATCGTGATGACATGTTCTAAGACAATCATTTCTAACAAGGTGTTTGGAAAACAGTAATCAGGAGATGATGCATTTCCATTGTTCCTATGAAACTCAGCCTTATCTACTAGATTTAGTTTTTCATATAAATAAGCTAACGTGTAATGGACTATTGGGTACGACCTGTTCCCCTCTGTCACACGGTGAAGAATTTCTATGGCTTCCTGATAGAGTCCACTTTCAATATAGTCTGCTGCTAAATGTAAATGGTTATGAACATCGCCTCGCATCAACTTTTGAAGTTCATCTAATACTTTCGCTGCCTTCACTGTTTCACCCTGCTCTTTTAACACCAAATAAATCTCGTTATAAGAACCAAAATCTGCTATATCAATGAGAATCGTTTCTTTTGCAAAAGCAATAGCCTCATGAAAACGCCGACTCTTTCGTAATAATGCTGTTTTCAAGTGACGTGCTTTATCATTACGAGTATTGCGACTTAATGATTTTTCAATAAGCTCTAATGCCTCACCGTATGCTCCGTTTTCACACGCAATTTGTGATAGTGAAAAATAACCACTATCCTGCCATGCTGCTGACCAAACGGACTTATAAAAGCTAGCATATGATTCCTTTAATTTCCCTTGTAACTTGAGTGCTAATCCAAGTTGATAATAGGCCTCGGAATCATAAGGATTTGGGTTACGCCAGGTCAATGACTCGATGGCTCTTCGAAAATATCCTTCACTCTCTTTTAATAATCCTCGACGTAGTAGCAGTGTTCCGTATGCTACATTAATCCGAATATCCTTTTGGTCCCTCTTTAATCCTTCTAAGTAGTAATCATCTGGTGCAAATGTTGCATGACGATACTGTTCTAAGTGCAGTCCAGCAAGGAATAGCTCCTCGGTTGTTTTTAACTCCTCTGGAATCGGAAGCGGCTTCGCAGGGTCAGGGATTTCTTCAACCTTTATCTCTTCGGGCTGAAAGGAGACTAATAGACGACCTTTATTGTCTTTAACAGAAATAAGTAGATCCTGAGATTGCTCTTCTGGTTCTAATTGTACCTCGCTCTGAAATGTACAAGTTGGAGAAATCATTGTCGTTTCAAAAATATATACTTTTCTTTTACCCTTTAATTCGATTGTCGCTTCTTCAAAAAGAGACGTTGCGTAAACCAATATCTTCGCACTTTTTAACGTTTCATTAACCTCTAGATTAACAGCAGCATCAATGGAAGCATTTTTGACGACTCCAATATCTTTGTACGGCATGAAATATTGTTTAAATGTTTTTTCCTCATATGGTTGCAGCCAGGAGAAATCTGGCTGATTATCCGTATATACACCGGTCATTAGTTCAATATAAGGTCCGTCTTCATCGGTTAAATTCCGGTCCCATGCTTGACCAAATTCTCCATTCCCCCATGTCCATTGTTTTTTCCCTGGTGAAATATGATGATTAGCAACATGTAACAAACCTGCTTTCACTCCATGATCGTATCCACCAACAAAATTATAATTAGATTTATAAGCCATATAGGATGTTGGAACAGGGATATTTTTATACCTTGATATATCTACTCCTTCAGAATAATCCATTTTATAATACGTCCCTGTCGCAATTGGAAATTTGGAAACATCACGTTTTCCATGATCAAATACAGCATGAATATCTGGTGGAAAGATTGATTGTGTATGCTCATTAACCGCAACTGCTGGATTTGCCCACCAAAGAAACGTCTGGGGTTCTGAGGTTCTATTATATAGTTGAGCTGAAATTTCCAAATATGCTTTTCCTGGATGTAAGGTAAATCCTGCAGTCACTTTGGTACCATACATTCTATCGATTTCACTCACCCAGACTGTCGCACTGCCATCCTCATTTTCACACGTTCGATACTCTACAGGTCCAAATGTATTTGGGCGATGGTGCTGTGGCCAATTAAATTCTATTCCCCCCGAGATCCACGGTCCAGCCAATCCAACAAGCGCAGGCTTGATAACACGATTATAGTAGACAAAGTCATAGTTATTTGTTTTATCTAGGGCTCGATAAATTCTCCCACCGATTTCTGGCATGACTTCGATGCGAATATATTCATTTTCCAAAATGACTAATTGATAGGTTTTTAGTTTCTTAGCATCATAAATTTTATCAATAACAGGGTGTGGATAAACCTTCCCTGAACTCCCTTGATAAACCCTCTTTTCAAGGAACATAGGATTCTTATTCGGCTCTCCCACACCATAGGTTGGGATTTCCTGCTTTTCTTCCCATATACGAACAGAACGCTCTTTTTTCCCCATATTTTATTCCTCACTTCTTCGCTATTTATACTTTATACTTTAACGTTATCAATGCAACCAAACAATAAATGAAATTCTGTTTTTAATGGACTATATTCTGATTCTTTAATAGAATAATCATTATAACTACTACTATACTAAGTATTTTCATACATCATTTTCTTATAAACTGCTTTTAATTAGGCATGGAGATCTTGGGTTTATTAAACTACTAAAGGGAGGGGAAAAAGGTGATTCAAAAACAGGATGGATTTGAGTCAGAAAAGCTGTTTGTGCTTCCGGAGTATGTATTGAGAGAGATCAGTAATCATCCGCTAATCAGTCCCTTTTTTGTCACAGATATCGGCTATTTTCCGCGTGCAAAATATCATTATCGTGAACGAATAGATGCTTGTGATACTCATATCCTTATTTATTGTGCAGATGGTGAAGGCTGGGTGGAATTAAATCATGATAAGAACTTTTTACTAAAAAGTCATATGTTCATTGTGATACCTGCTGGTACTCCCCACCGGTATGGTGCTGACGAACAAAATCCATGGAGCATTTATTGGTTTCATCTAAAAGGTGCAGAGGTACTAACTTTTATCAATAGCTTTGGGTTAAGTGAAGGTCCTTTACAAATACCATTAAGCAGCTTTGTAAAATTTATCGAGTTATTTGATCAATGTTTTGTTTCACTTTCTGACAAGTCCTATTCACAGCTTCATCATATTAGCACATCGCAAATAATGAGATATCTACTTAGTTCACTAGGTTTGGCAAGTGTACGTACTGGACAAGAGGAAAGGAAAGAATTTTATTTAGAAAAAGCGATACATTTTATGAACGATAAGATAGCTTCTTCCATCAAACTGGCGGAACTTGCAAAGGTTGCTGGATTATCCACCCAACATTTGACCTACCTATTTAAACAGGAAACAGGCTTTCCACCGATTGATTATTTTCTAAGGATGAAAATCCAACGTGCAGGACAACTACTCGATCTAACCGAAAATTCAGTAAAGGAAATATCAAGTTCACTGGGTATAGATGATCCATATTATTTTTCACGACTATTTAAAAAAATTAACAATTGTTCTCCTACAGAATATCGGAAAAGAAAAAAAGGATGATACTTTATGCTGAAAAAATTGGGTACTGAAATCAACGAATTGGAGATTCTTATAACTAATAGACATATAAGACTTTGGTAAGATTAATAAGTTTTAATCAGGTATATTTTCCTGGTAAACGATCCCTATTCCTCTTTAATATCCTATTAAATCAAGGAAAATTGAAATTCTTTTTAAAATTTCAGAATTGACTGTCAAGTTTCTTTGTGATATCATTTGGTTAAACGATTAATCTTACACCAATGCTCCTCCTTCTCAGAAAGTTTTCTTCGTTTCTCTACTATAATTAATAGTTGCATTTCCCTTATTTTCACTCGAAAAAATCTAGAAATCTATTTGTTTTTACCCATTCCAAAAATAGGAGATGAAAAGGATGCACGTAAAAGGAAAAAATGAGAATAGACCCTTGCCACTTCAGAAGGTTGAAATTCGTGATCAATTTTGGAAACCTAAAATTAACATCAATCGCGAACATACTATTCCCTTTCAGTATAAACAGTGTCTAGAAACAGGAAGAGTAGATGCCTTGAAATTAAAAGAAGATGGACCTGTTCCACATCCATTTTGGGATTCGGATATTGCGAAATGGATTGAAGCTGGAAGTTATAGTCTTGCTAAACACTATGATTCCAAACTTGACCAATTAATTGATGATGTTATAGATTTACTTGGTTCTGCCCAGCAGCCAGATGGATACTTAAACTCTTACATTACACTTGTATGTCCCCAAAGACGGTGGAAAGATCTTCGCGATTCCCATGAATTATACTGTGCAGGTCATTTAATTGAAGCAGGCGTCGCCCACTTCAATGCAACTAAGAAAAGATCTCTTCTTGATATCGTTTGTAAATACGCGGATTACATCGATACGGTTTTTGGTCCGGAACCTGGTAAATTAAAGGGATATTGTGGACATGAGGAAATTGAATTAGCTCTCATAAAACTTTACCGTGTCAATGAAAATGAAAAATATTTAAAACTTAGTCAATACTTTATCGATGAAAGAGGAAAAGAACCACATTACTTTGACGAGGAACAGAAGCATATTAAAGGTTATTTCGATGACCTTTTTAGAACATTTTCTAATTTGAAAGAATATAACCAATCACATAAACCTGTTAGAGAACAAGATAAAGTAGTTGGACATTCTGTAAGGGCAATGTACTTATATAGCGCGATGGCAGATCTAGCCTTGGAATTAGATGATCATCAATTAAAAACTGCCTGTGAAAAGTTATGGCAGAACTTAAATGGTAGAAACATGTATATAACGGGCGGAATTGGCTCAGAAGAAAAACATGAAGGATTTACATTTGATTATGACCTACCGAACGAAACCTCTTATGCTGAAACGTGTGCAGCAATCGGATTAGTATTTTGGAATCATCGAATGCTGCAATTAGATTGTAATGGCAGATATGCAGATTTAATGGAACGCGCCCTCTATAATGGTGTACTAAGCGGAATATCCTTAGATGGTAGAAAGTATTTCTATCATAATCCCTTAGCTAGTTTAGGGGATGTACATCGAAAAGAGTGGTTTGGTGTGTCATGCTGCCCGCCAAATATTTCAAGATTACTCTCCTCCCTTGGCGAATACATCTACTCACATGACTCAAATACCATTAATGTTCACCTTTATATTGAAGGCAGCGGCACTTTCAATCTTCATAACAATCAAAAGCTTATTTTACATCAAAAATCAAACTATCCTTGGGAAGAAAACATTGATCTAACAGTGGAACTGGATCAGCAAACGGAGTTCAAGTTAAAACTTCGTGTTCCTGGTTGGTGTAGAGATGCAAAATTATCAATTAATGGTGAACCCTTTAATATCCAAACTCAACTCGAAAAAGGCTATGTTGTGATTGACCGTAAATGGAGCGATCATGATAAGATATCACTAAACTTACCGATGCCTGTTGAAAGAATGTATTCCCACCCAGCTGTAAGACAGAATGTCAACCACGTTTCTATTCAACGCGGGCCAATTGTTTATTGTATTGAAGGTACTGATAATGTAAATAATCTCCATGATATCATCCTCCCATCAAACACTGTGCTTCATGCTCAGTATGATGAACAGTTATTAGGGGGGATTGTTAAAATCACTGGTAAAGCAGTTCTTTTAGAGAGTGAATCCTGGGGAGATACCTTATATCAATCGTCTGCACCAGAAGAAAAGATGATAGAGTTAGTTGCTGTTCCTTATTATGCTTGGGATAACCGTGAACCTGGTCCAATGAGAGTCTGGATTCCTGAAAAATAAGCAGATGGGTTATGGCTAACTAAAGCCATTCTTAAAGAACGACAGCTAACATCAAGGCGTGAATTCACATTGGAATTCACGCCTTGATGTTTGTCCTCATTTTCTACTATACAATAAAAATGTTAATAAAGTGGAAACGGTTGGGACTCGGGTTCCCAACCGTCTTTTTTAAGCTATTCGATATCCTCAAGTTCTTTCGCTAATTGATCCAAAGCTTCTTTCGGACTTAAATCTCCAGATAAAGCTTGGTGAATGTAGGATTGAGCAATATCAGACATTTTTGAGTATTGTGGATGACTTGGTCGAACAGATGCATCTTCAAATGCTTTTGTGTATTCTTCTAAATACGGATTTGCTTTAATAACCTCTGCATCCTCATATAGCGATAACTGAGTTCCAGCATATCCTCCACCAACTAGCATTTCCTTTTGATTTTCAGCTGAAGTAAACCATTTTATTACTTCCCATGCTTCGTCCGGATGCTTGGAGCTGCTTGAAATCGCAAAGTTCCAACCGCCAACTGAGTTTGCTTTTTTCCCGCCTTCAAACTTGAAGTTACTTGCAACCCATGTCTTATCTTTAACCGCTGAGTCATCTGCTTGGTTAATTGAATATACATAGCCCCAGTTAGGGTTAAACAATGACTGCCCTTGGGTAAATGGAATTCTTGAATCTTCCGGAGTTGAATGTCCAATAGCAGATGTTGAAACCACTTCATACTTCTCAATCATGTCAACCATAAATTGAAGTGCTTCAACTGCCTCTGGACTATTTATAATTACCTTGCCATTTTCATCGAAGAAGTCTCCGCCATTAGCATGAAGGAACTCTGTAAAACTTACAATTAATTGCTCTGAACGTCCCCAGTGCATCGTGAATCCTTGGATTCCTTCTTCTTTTGAAATTTTTTGAGCCACTTTTACTGCATCTTCATATGTTTCAGGCACTTCTAGATTATATTTTTCTAATAAGTCAGTACGATACCATAATGGGTGTAAATCATTGAACCAAGGTACTGCCCAAGTTTTATCATCGTATTTTACTGAGTCAACCTGCCGGCCGATATAATTAGCTTGAAGTTCTTCAGTAAAACGATCATCAAGAGGGAGTAACCAGCCTGATTCTGCAAATTCTGCTGTCCATACTACGTCCATATTTACAATATCTAAATTTTCTGATCCTGCAGATAACTGTGTTACTGTTTGGTCATGCATTTGCGAGGCATCATTGGACATTTGAGTAAATTCAATTTTAATGTTGTCATGTTCCTTATTAAACTTTTGTCTTGCTTTTTCCATCATCCCATTCGGATCATTTTCAAATACAGCCATGCGAATGGTCACTGCATCTGAGTTTCCAGCATCCCCTTTGTTGTTGTCACTGTTGGTTTTTTCTCCACTACTACATGCAGTTACAAATAACACACCTATAATTAAAATAAATACCAAAAGTTTTCTTAATGTTTTTTTCAATTAAACTAGCCTCCTTTTAATTTTTTTACTAGTGTTCCATTTTTTAAAAAGGACCTTCCGAGCAGAATTTCTTCTGCTCAGAAGTAGGAATTCATTTCTTATTCAGCAAGCAATTTTTTTGCCCACCAAATCAAAACTTCCGCATGTCCTAGGGTTACTTTATTACCACTATGAGAAGATACTTCATCGATATAGGACTCTATCAATTCTTTTGCCTCCTCATGATCGCCTCGTTCACTTGCTTTCTTACTATTCTCTAGCTTTTTCGCTAAAGAAGTGATAATACCATCTGCTCCCGGTGCCCCATATTCTGATATAAATTCTTTCGTTAATGCTGCTAGATTTGTGTGGGTGATTGGGATACTGACTAAGCCATCAACTGCTGATTGTAGTACTTCAACAGCCGTTTTTAGTTTCGCTTCCGTATCGATGGTACCAAGATCTTCTACTGCTTTTAGTGCATCTTGTAAAGCTTGGTAGGATACATCGGTATAAATACGGTTCTCATTTGAAATAGCACTTGCTCTTTCTTTTAAACTAGTAAGATATTCAATTGTTGGTTCAACCGTAACAATAGCTGATGCTTTTTTATCTGTTCCTTCAACTGTACCAAAAACGGTAAATTCTCCTGCCTTTGAATACTGCTTGGCGTCTATTGTCTCCCAGGTTACCCCAACAGTCATATTATCCCATGACCCATCATTGTACTGGACTTCAACAACAGAAGGTAGTACTGGCGCTTTTCCTATCTCCGTTGTTATGTTTTCCTCGGTAATGGTATTAATCATTACATTTTCTTCACTTCTCACATACACAGTTGCCGGAATCATGTGATAGGAAGAATCAAGTGCTCCCCAGACAGTAATGGCTGTATCGCCTTGTTGTAATTGTTCATCGGTAATGGAATCCCATGTAACATTTACATCTTGGGTATAACCATCAAATACTTTTTGAACGGTTGCTGGTAACTCAGGACTTTCACCGGTTAGGACACGAACTTTCACATCGTCAGGGTTAATTTCTAGAACTGGCGGCTCAATGACTTTCCATTCTAAGATACCCGTCCATTGCGTCCCTCTAGTAATTGTCATCCGTAACGCAGTCGTTTCAATTGGTTTAAATGTAGTAGTGTTATACTTATCTGGCTCTACTACTAGACCCGAAATCTTCTCTACATCTTTCCAAGTTGTACCATCAGCGTCTAGATACTGTAGCGTATAGGCTTCAGGCATACGAATACCACCATTATCCGTCCACCAATAAACATCTGACTGATTGATGACTACAGGATCTTCCCATGTGTACTGAACCCATTGAGTTTTAGAAGGGCTATTCCAGTTTCCATATGCCCCACCTGTTTTATCTCGTGAATTTCTAGGGTCAATACCATTTTTTATGGCACTAAGATCCTCCCATGAAGATACATAAGATGTAGAAGGCGTTGCACTTAATGCTAAGTTTACATCCTGTTTCTCAACGTTAATTTCAATGTCAGCAGATGTAGAAAGTTCACCATCATTAGCTGTTAATGTTAATACATATTTCCCTTCTTCTGTAAAACTAGCAACTGTGCTAACAGACTCTGGTTCTGAGAAAACAACTACTCCAGGACCTGATTTTTTACTCCAAGTTATTTCAGGAAAATCAAGCGGTTGACTATCGTCTGATACTGATGCTACCAATTGTTCCTTCATTGGCTTGTTGAAAGTTTCATCTAAAAGAATCTCTACTTTTGGTGCCTTATTAGGTTCTGTTGGAACCTCAATTCCTGTTTCAAATACTTGGACTTCCTTAAGACCCATATCAAATCCAGGATAAGGTGTCATCAGTATTCTCATCTTTTGTGCAGTAATGGTGTTAAACTTCACTTCATTAAAGTTTGCTTGAATTGGGCTCTTCTTCTGAAGAGGTACACTCTTCCATTCTGAACCATCTAGATACTGGATGGTATAATGAAGCGGTTCTCTGTAATTATTTCTAGATTTATCGCTGTAGAAGTATAACTTTACATTATCAAAGACTGTTGGTTTACCAAAATCGACCTCAAACCAATCTTGCTTATTCGGAGAGTCTTTTGTACCCCAAATTGGATTAGGTGCTGCGTAATGATTTCCTCGAGTTGTCGGAAGTCCACTTACAGTAAATCCATCAACTGCATTTTCCACCTTGGTAAGTTCCTCAGGCCTAGAACCAACAGAAGTATAAGAAGCAGAAGCCGACTTACCCTTTGCAAGATTCACTGCTGCACCCGTTTCAACCGTAAGGTCAACACCGGCTTTTTGGAACATATCTACCGCTCTAGCATTATCTGATAGAGTGACTTCGGTAGCTTTCTTCATCCCCTTTGCCTGATTAAACGTTACATCTGCATCACTATTTTCGTCTTCGATTGTTACTGTTCCAGATTTAGAGTCATAGGTTAAATGTACGAGGTCATCTACCGTAAGAACTCTTTGCCCGTCCATGTACACGGAATAACCTTCTGGTGTTTCCCCATAGTGCTTTGTTCCATCCGGCTTATCCCAAACAATCGTTAAATCGCTGTCATGGTACCTTAAGTTATTAACCGTAAAGTACTCATATCCCATATCAATCGGCCACAATTCCAATGTTTCATCTGCACGTGGCTGCATTCCTGCGATATCTTCAATTAGTGAGAAATTATACGCGCCAAGAATGTTATGATGAATCCATGATCTGTATTCAAGCTCTTTTGTTTCTTCATTATAGCTATTCCAGAATTCATTGTTATCTGGGAATCTATTGTCACCACCGACATACTGAGTCCAAGTTAGCCATTCTATTAGCTTTTTATACATTTCTGGCGTAATATACTCCGATGGATATTTCCTAATAGCTGTTGCATATAGTCTTGCTTGAAGTGTCGAGTTTATATTAGAAAAGTTATTACTCCCGCCTTGTCCAGCTTCCTCCGCTAAATTCTTATCAAACTGGTTAGCTGTAAAGAACGGCATGATTGGAAACTGTCCCTTATCCGCATAAAATCGTAACGCTTGTTTATAGTCATCAGTGTTAGGTACAACTTCATGGGTGAATGGCGAGAAGTTTTGCTGATCCTTCCAAGGTACTAATTCGCCGGACTGAATATCCTTCTGCTTAAATACCTTTCCATTTTCACCTTCGGAATCATCCCACAATACAGTTAATATTGATTCCTTGATATTTTCTGCTAACTCTGTCATTTCCTGAGCTTTCGCATCATTTCCTAGGTTTTGATAGATTTCAGCTGCTGCTAATGCGCCTGAATAGTTAAATGCACTTTGATCTGTCCTGTCTTGATCGCGGTCTTTCCAGTTCAATGCAACAGCGTCTGCATCATTACCAGTTAAAGAACCCCAGTCATATTGGACAAGGTGATTTTTATTCGTGTCATACTTGTCTAATTGACCCTTAACATCCCCTTCCGCATATCGAGCAAGGTTGTTAAGAATCTTTGTATCTCCACCGTGAACTTTATAAGTCTCCCAAGCTTCATCCGCTATCCATTGCTCATATGTATTATTCCAATGAGCAGGATCTCCTGGGTTATCCTGAAATGCTGAATATTTTGAACTTTCACCAGATGATACCCAGTTTCCATATGAATAAATTGGATTTCTAAAATATTTTAAATCCTGCATATGCATGGGCTGAGTTAATTGAATGGCATTGTTGTATCCTAGTACACCTTCAATTGATACCGGGAATTGAAAATCATTTCCAGGTATATCGGCATCAATATAGTTAAACCTGTTTAAAAATGTTCGGTAATAGGACATCTTTTTAATATTCTCGTCAGGGATATCGATATAAGGCACATTCTCAGACCACCATTTATTGTACTCATCAAGTTGCATTTTGTAGGCCGAGTCTGCATCATAACCTGCAAATCTCTCATATTCCGTTGTAGACTCTGGTATTTCTTTTGTTGTTACTCCCATTTGAACTTTAACGGTAGTTGACTCCCCTGCTGCAAGTGTAATGGATTTAGTCAATTTTGTACCGTCGACCGTCATACCTTCTCCACTTAATCGCGGATACATTGTAGTTAAATCATATCTAGCTTTTTGAATTCCAGTTAACTCCTTACCATCCTCTGAAGGGGTAGATACAATCGGGGAAGATACGTTGAGAGTTTTCGTAATACTGGTATCACTCGTATTTTTAATTTCCAAGATCGTCACAGCAACATTATTATAAGTAATGAATTTTTTCTGTAGGACGCTTAATCCCGCAGCTTGATGTACACTTGACCAATGACTTGGATATTGCTTTCGATCATTCGTCACTTCTGATAAGGAAGTGTCCGATAATGTGATCGTATACATATTTTGAGCGCTTCCAGTTGGCATTTCTCGATAGGCATAACCGCCTCCGAATCCAAGATCTCTTGGCTGGTGGGTAAACATGTAAAGCGCCCTGCCTCGTGTAAACAAATCAACTCCGCCAGCCGAGCCTGGTCTTTCTAAAATCTGATCCATCCAGAACGATTCTCCACCGGCCGCTTTATCTGCTTTGTAAATTTCCGCTAACATGTTTTTAGCTGGATCATATTCAACTGGTTCAGCAGGAACTGGATTTCCAAGTCCACTATATACGGGAGTTCCAGGGTCAACGGCAGCCGGTATTTCTGGACTATATGAAGCGAAGGCAGTAGGAATAGAACTTCCAAATAAAACCAAAATACTGGTTGCAATGGATAAAGTTTTCTTTTTATTTTTCTTTTTCATAGATTTAAACAAACTCATTTCTCCTCCCTATTTTCCCTTTTATATAAGATGTGCTCTAGTAGTTGATCACCTCCTAATAAAGCTGCATTTTTAGCTTAGAAATATGGAGCAACCATTTATCTATGTTAAGAACTTTGAAGATAGGAGTAACATGAATTAGAAGTTTTTTTTGAAGGTCTCAGGAGTAGGTTTGAAAAAATTAAAATCATTCTTTGATTGCACCAGCAGTTAAACCACTAATGATATATTTTTGTAATGCAATAGATATTAGAACAATTGGAATCGTTGCTGTTATGGCTGCTGCTGTCATTTGTCCCCAGTTTAACGAATGGACACCTTGAAATTGTGATATCGCTACAGGGACAGTCCTAGCATTATCTGAAGAAGTAAAAATTAGAGCGAATAAGAATTCATTCCACGATAACGTGAATGCTATAATCCCCACCGTTAATATTCCTGGTAATGATAAAGGTAAAATAATGCGTGTGATCAATCCAAAAACCCCACATCCATCCATTATGGCAACTTCCTCAATCGCATGTGGAATCGTTCTAAAAAATCCTGTTAAGATCCAAACCACCAATGGGGTGAAATAAGCGACATATGGTAAAATTAGCGCAAAATACGTATCGATTGCACCTATTGCCTTTAAAAAACTGAATAGTGGACTGATAATGAAGATTCCTGGAAAAATGGTGATAAATAGAACCAACATAAATAATAAATTTTGAAATTTGAATTTTAATCGGGCAAAAGCGTAAGCGGCTGGCACGCCAATGATAATACAAATCAAAGCCGTAGATCCCGAAATGATTAAGCTGTTTAGAATGTTGGTGAAAAAACCACTCTCCAGAATCACCTGGATGTAATTATCTAAAAAGAATTCTTCCGGTAATATTTTTTTCATATAGATTTCATTCTGTTGCTTTAATGAAGTTAAAATGGTCCAAAAATAAGGCAAAACGTTTATTATGACAATGATGGTTAACGATATCCAGAACAGCAGCCCCATCCTTTTATTCATAACAATTCCCCCCAACACTCTCTTCTTGATTAGGCTATAACCTTAATTAAATTAGTTGTTCACTTGTTTGTTCATGTTACGGCCATAAATGAAAATTAATATTCCGATTACGGTTACACCAATAACAGCCATTGCTCCACCTAATCCAAAGTCAAGATATTGGAAGAATACCTTATAATTGTATAATGTGAAGATTTCCGTCGCTTCACCAGGTCCGCCGCCTGTCATAACATAAATAATGTCGATTACATTGATTGTTTGCAGGGTTGTAAAGATTAGTCCCATTAGAATAAATGGTTTAATTAATGGAAGAGTTATATAGTAGTATTTTTTTAGTGGACTTGCTCCATCCATATCAGCACTTTCATATAAGTCTTTAGAAATAGTCTGTAATCCAGAGACAAGAATCAATGTTAATAAAGGTGTGGTTTTCCATACATTCGTTATAATGACACTGCCCATGGCATACTCAGATGACACAAGCCAAGGAATATTTCGTTCAATCAAATTCAAAGTGGTTAATAGATGATTAATAATTCCAAAGTCTGTTTCAAACATGAATTTCCAAGCTTGCGCTGCTACAACTGGAGCAACCGCCCAAGGCAAGAGAATAGTGGCACGAAAAATCGACCTGCCTTTAAAGGTTTGGTTTGCTATTTGCGCTGTTATCAGGGCAAGAATCAACATCCCCACTACACTTCCAGCAATATAAATTAAACTCGTTACAAGTGAGGATAGAAATCGATCATCCTGAAATAAAGTGAAGTAGTTATCCAATCCAATAAAGGTGGCTTGTTCTTCCCGATTTGTTAGTCGATAGGATTGAAAGCTATAAATAATCGTTGTCAACAAAGGGATAAAAACGACGACAATGATCATTGTAAAAACTGGCAGTAGTAACAAGTAAGGTAAGTATTTATTCCTAATCCCAGAACCACCTTTTGAACGTTTTCTATGTACTTTAGCAATATTCGGCATCTGGACAAACTCAGGATTTGGAGTATTTTTCAACTTTAGCATCCTCCTCTAAAATGATAATAAATAGTAACCTAGAAGAATTCGCTTACATTTTATTTCGAATAAACGAGATTCGTTTATTCGAGAGAATAGACTGAATCTCGCTCAACTAGTTGACAATCCAATCGGTACTTTTTTTGATTGACTGGGTATTTATTTCTGATTTGATCTAGTATATCCATTGCCTTTTTTCCCATTTCTTCTAAAGGTAATGACATGGTTGTTAATCTCGGTGAAATATAACTACTTAATTCCCTGTTATCAAAACCGACAACGGAAATATCAGCTGGCACACGATATCCACTATCTTTGATTGCTTGAATGGCACCAGCAGCCATTAAATCATTCATCGCAATAATAGCTGTAGGTATATTTTCTTGATTTAACAAATCCTGCGCCATCCGATAACCAGATTCATATTGCCAGTCTCCAGTTTTTACAAATTGAGGATTAAACATCAGTAGATGCTCACTCAAAGCCTTTTGGTATCCTTGGAAGCGTGCATAGGATGATACCGAATTAATAAGTCCACTTATTAAACCAATTTGGGTATGTCCTTTACTTATTAGATATTTTGTTATTTGATAGGAAGCACCTTCGTCATCATAGTTTACGCTATAATCATTTTCATTTTTGGTATAACAGTACGTATAAACAATAGGTATTTTTGAATTAGGTATCAAATCGGTTATATCTCTTGAATGTATACCAATGTAAATAATCCCTTCAACCTGGCTTGATACTAATTGATTAAACAACGGAGTCGCGAGCTCCTTACATTTACTTATTTCCGGGAATTGGTTCCCACTTTTTTTAAATAGACCCATATTCGTTAATAAAATGGATAGTCCTTTTTCCTCTGCTGCTGCATGGATCCCATTAATAATCTCAGGCGCATTGAAAACCGAAATATCTTCTACTATGACACCAATGTCATTTGTCTTATTTAATTTAAGACTTTTGGCTATCTCGTTTGGTTGATAATTTACATCATCAATTATTTTTAATATCTTTTTGCGCGTATCTTCTCCAACGCGTCCTCTATTATTAATAACATTTGATACTGTAGCAATTGAAACATTAGCTTTTTCTGCTATATCTTTAATATTTACCATTGTTTATCATCACCTTTTTTATTAGGTAAAACGATTAATCTAATAAAATACTACCATGTATTTATTAATATCTTATGATTTATAAAATAATTCCGAAACCTCTATACCTTTTTTATTTTTACCCGCCGATAATAATCGGTAAATCATCTTTTTCAATCTATAATCAATGAATATATTCTGTTTTACTAAAAGCTTTAAACTATAATTCATTTTAATAGATTCTCACTGATAAAACGATTAATCTAATTCATTAAGCATTCGTCCCTATTTATTTAATATTATAAATTATCTGATAACAATTAACAACCCCAAATTAGTTAAATAACAAACTACTTTATCAATTACACTAGCACTATCTTCTATTTGGCTAAATCTTTGTATATTCTCCTACCCATTTTCATTTCTACCGGACCATATCGAACAGTTTCCTAACTGTAGGTCGGAGGTTCGAATCCTCTTCGGGACGTAAAAAAGCCTTGATTTTTTTCAAGGCTTTTCATTTTGGATAAAATTTGGAAACTAAATTATTTAATCAGTTAAAAGTTTTTAATGGTCTTTTTTCTCATCTCCAGTAAAACCGTCCAACCCTTGTCTTTTTAATTCCTCCGATACAAGTCTGGCAAGTTCGGTTGCTCCTGCACGGTTTGGATGCAATGTATCACCGTTCATATAAAGAGCAAGAGTGGCTTCTGATCCAATGGAGGTAAAGTATGCTGAACTTAATACATTTAGATCTACCAATGGTACATTTTCTTCCTGTGCTAAAGCGATAATAGAGTGTCTGTACCAACGGTTTACCGAAGTGTGAACGCCCTCTGCATTAAAGTCAGATGCTCTTCCTTGTGGAGTCGATAGGATAACTGTAGCTCCTTTTGCCTTGACCTGCTGGACCATTTCCCGCATATACTCTTTAAATTGCGCTTCAGTTGTTGTATTCTTAGGATTTGTATCATTTATTCCAAGCTGTAAAATAAAATAATCACCTGGTTTAATATATTTTAGAATGGCTTCTAACTGACCATCATTCTTAAAGCCTCTTGCGATTTGGCCGCCGGATGCCATATTTCTAACCTGAAAGATCTCTGGGTCAACAAATTGCGGAAATAATTGACCCCATCCTGCCTGGATACTGCTGTCTAACGGATAATAATTCGCTACCGTGGAGTCGCCGCCAATATATATGGTTCTTTTGGTTTCTGGGTGGCGGGAAAGCTTATTGATTTCGAGTGCACTTAATGTAAAATTGGTACCCACCTTACCTTCCGTAATTAGCAGATTAAGTTGACCATCCGTAATCGGAATTTGAAATGAATCCGTCGCATTATTACCAGTCATATTTATTACCTGGTAAACTTCTTCTGCAGCCACGCTGACTCTGAACGCATCTCCTAAGGTGACCTTAACTTCGTAAAGTCCATTTGGCAGATCAACGTTAAACGTGTTATCACTCTTTGTCCCAAACTCTAAAAACTGAACAGCATCACTTGCGACGCCTGATCCGGATGCCGGTACATTGATCATATCTTCCGGTGTATTAAAGCCATAACGCTTTTTTTCATCGTATTGATCCGTGGCACTTACACCTACGTAGCCTTTTTCTACCTCACCATTGCCGAAGTCAAACTTATAATTACTTGGTTCTGCGTTTACAGGTAAATGAGTAAAACTTCCGAAAATTGCAACCATCATCATAATAATGGTTAATGTCTTTAAAATCGCGTTCTTTTTCACGATTCCTCCCCCTCCTTTTTCCTAATATTGATCTTCCATTTCATCCTCTGATTTCGCCATGTACCTGACATACATATGTAGGTTCTACACCCATCTGCAAGAAAGCGATTACATCATTTGTACCATCCACCACCTCTCCTCTCGAATATAAATCAGGAATATTTTTCCGTCATTATCAATTTTTTAAATTCTCAGGGAAATAAGATTTTGTATTTTCTTGCCTCAACAGTAAATTCATGGTATTAGGTCTTTGTTAACTGGCATTTTATTTTTCTGGGTATTTTGTTTGATTGGTTAGAAATGGTTGGTTGAGTCATTATCATCCCCTCTTGCCCTTGAAAACATAATCTTTAGAAAAATGAACAGAATAAAGTTTTGGAGGTGAAAAAAATGGATGAGAATACAAAGAGCTATCCCAATGTAAGTTTAGGCGGGAAGAAGTCTAATGAAAAAGGTGAAGGTGATTCTGGCCATATGCGGTATGGTCAAGGGAACAAAGGTGAAAGTAAGGGAAGAAACAAGTAGAAGCATATAAAGGTGTAATAGTGGTCGTTTTCACCAAAACAAAAAAATGCTCACAAACATTGATTTAACAACATTTGTGAGCATTTTAATAAATTTCAATTATCTTTTCAGCAGATCATTTCTAAGCGGGGTGAAAGTATCAATGATGGCGCCTGCTTCTAATGCCTTTGCACCGTGCTTTGCTCCACCTGGAATAAAGATCGTTTCTCCAGGTCCGACAATATGCTTTTCACCATCAATTGTAAATTCAAATTTTCCTCTTAAGCAGTAGGTAAGCTGTTCGTGGGGATGGCTGTGTTCATAGCCTTCTGCCCCCTTCTCAAAATGAACTTCCATCATCATAACATTGTCTCCTGGTGGAAAAATCTTTCTTTTTACACCAGGTTCTGCAGCTTCCCAATTAAGTTGACTACTCATTTAGTACCTCCCGTTCTCTTATTAATAGGCTTTTGCCACTTCGACACGGAATGTTTTTCCATTTTCCGTTAAATAGAGATGTACTCCATGGTCCTGATCATCCATAAAATATGAAACGTATTTCTTTTCCCCTTTACGGTTCGGAGTTAACAGGGTAACAATTCGGTGCCCTTTTGCTTTTTTGGTTGTGGCCTGCAAATGCCATTCTCTTGATAAGCCTTCCACTTCAGTTGGGTCGACATCCTTGTAGTCATTATTCTGCTCTAATGACAGTTCTCCTGAAGAACTATAGATAAACCGGCCTTCTATATCGGCTTTTTCTCCCTCAATTTTAAACACCTGATCCTCGATTTTCATTTGGTGCAAGGAATGCAAAAGCCAGTTGACACTGCCTGGCTGTTCCAAATCTACGGAATCAACAATCACAAAGTATGATTGATTCACGAAGTATATTTCTCTCTCAAATTTATTTAAATACGGTACATATTCTTTGTAAGCGTTGGTGGCATCTTCTCTTACATAGCTGTATTCATCCGTTGATACCACTTCCAATACTTCACCACATGCCTGTTTATTAAGAATTTTATTGGATTCAGCATACTGTCCCACACCATCGATTAGCAAAGTATTATGAGATTGAGTCTGCCTCCTCCATTTTTTATGCATGGTACTGTTAAAGCCTACATAATGTCCAGATCGCACTACAAGTGGTTCGCCAAATGCATGAAGGACAAAACTATTCTGATCCCCGTGACTATGACTCAGCGACCCATAAGGACTACTCTTTGTTAACAGCATAACATGCTCATCGGGCTGGTCCATTTTATCGTGAAAGGCGACCCAGCCAACATCCTTAAACCATTTAACTCGCTCAACATCTGCTGGCGGTACGGCTTTTACCTCAGGGAAATCGTGGAGATAAAGCATTTCATCAAACTGAAAATCCCACCAGCCATAGTTAAAGAACTTTTGATCGGCATCCTTGTCCCATGCTTTTACCTGCTCATAGTACCATTGGTACCAGCTATTTCCGGTAATTCCGGCAAATTGACGGATATTAAAAGCGGTCTTCAAACCTGGGCGTTCTCCAAGATTGGATTGGTCACCAAAGCTCGCACGGCGGGTATCTTGACTATAACAATATAATGGGAAATCTCCTGTTTTCTGAAAAAACGGACGTTTGTAAAAATCCAGACTCATATAATTCTTTAATAGATTTAACGCATCAATCAGATAAGCCATCCCAGTGGTCCAATACATCCCGCCTTCTGCCCATCCACCATCTTTACCTCCCCATGGAGTGTAGAGACAGGCGTAATATTCGATTGTATAATCCAACCATTCCTGCGCCTCTGAAGCGTCATCCAATAAGGCAATTGAACAAGGAATAAGGACAGAAGACAGGGAACGGACTGCATGACTGTCATATGGAACCTGGTGGATCTTGGAACGTTTGATAACATGGTAAGCTACTTGTTCGGTTCTTCTTAGCAGGGAATGTCGAACAAGACCTTTTTCCTCATCAGATAGGTGTTGAAAAAGCCAATCATATCCCCAGGCTAACGCTGCCGCGATACGGAAAGCACATTCATCATTGTAATCTCTTGAAGTTGTGCCCTCTGTGTCCCAATTTGCAACATGAATCAGCCATTCCTTTGCCCGATTCAAAATCGTTACATCTTCAAGGATAACACCTGCTACACTTAAATGACGAATGGCATAGAGTGTTTCTTGGCAGTCCATGTACATTTGTCTCCACAGCTTGATTACTCGTTTATTTTCCGGATACGGGCTTGGTTCCGGCATTAATTCACGATTTAACCATGGTTTAACCGATTTTTCGTAAAAAGTATTCCAATTGCAGTGCTGCGGGTTTTCTTTAATGTTCGCTTTAAATGCCTTCAATTGATCAGGGGATAACCATAACCTTGGGTGGGCAAGATTCACTTCCTGGTATCGCCCATCTCTGCTTGGAATAGCAGTATCCGGAAGATTATCAGGGATATTGAACTTCCTTACTTCACTCCAATTTTGCTCCACATTGTCTAATAAAGCATACCGCCAAAAATAGGTACCTGGTTCCATAGCGCGGTTAGGTGTATAAAAATTATAGGGAACAGGTTGGATTGTTTCCGTCTGTTCGGGTGAGAAATCTTCATTTTTTGAAAGCTGTAAGCAATATTGGTCATTTTCTAATTGTACTGGCAGCCAGGTAAACCGGGGGGGATTCTCGATTAATTCTGTCGTTTCATCAGGTGCATATTTTACATCTAATATACCACTAACTGGTTGATAGATTGATTGCATTTGTCATTCCTCCTAATCTTATTTTTAAAATTTATTTCATGAACATTCCGCCATTTATTTCAATGGTTTCTCCCGTAATAAAGGAAGAATATGGAGAGGTTAGAAAGAGTACGGCACCGCTGATATCTTGAGGAACACCGCCACGACCCAATGGAATTCTTGCAACTGTTGCCTTTCTTCCTTCTTCCGTATTGAACGTAGCATGGAATTTTGTTTGATCAATAAAACCTGGTGAGAGTGCATTCACTCGAATCCCAAATGGTGCCAGTTCTTTTGCCAATCCCTTTGTAAAAGTAATGATTGCACCTTTTGTGGTCGCATATGGAACTGCACCTGGTCCGCCTCCATCATGAGCAGCAACGGAGCTCAAGTTAATTATGATACCGCTTCCTTTTTCTTTCATGCCTGGGATAACCGCTTTGCTCATAAAAGCTGCGGATGTAACATTGACATCGATTATTTTCCGCCATAAATCCATGGTCATATCTTCAATCTTTCTTCTCTCTACCAAATGACCTGCATTATTTACGAGAATACCTACCGTTCCTAACTTTTCTTTTACTTCTGCCGCAAGGGCTTCTATTTGAGCTAAGTCGGTTACATCGGCTTGAACCATGATTGCTTCTCCGCCCTGATTTTTGATGATGGTGACAGTTTCTTCGGCACCGTCTTGGTTACTTAAATAATTCACTGCCACCTTTGCCCCATTTGCGGCTAAATCAATAGCAATAGCTTGCCCAATTCCTCCGCTTGCTCCCGTTACTAAGGCTGTTTTTCCATTTAAATTGAATTGCATATCCTTACCTCCTTATCATGATAAAAAGAAATAATCATTAAGATATATTTGGAATACCACCATTTTAACAATTGGGTTTCAAACGTACTTCGGGTAAATTTTAGACTCTATTGGTTTTTTTTTAGACTAACGGCAAATTTAATAAAATTCTTATCAAAACATTAAATCAAATTGAAAAGGCTGACTCAAAAGGTTACGAATGATTTCCTTTTGCGTCAGCCTCTATAAAAATATTATTCTCCCGTTTCTATTTTTCAATAAGGAGTGATGGCCAGTTTGCCTGATTGCTATCTTCTTTAGAATACATATTGATATTACCGTTCTGCCCTTTTGTATCCATAATCATCAAGGTTACTTTTCCATCCGATTGAGATTTAACAAAGTGTGTCACATCTAGATTTATTTTTTCGGCTCCTACTGAGTCAACCGTAATGGAACCTAGATAAGCTGCAGATTCCCCAATCCCGGTCACAGTGACGGAATCTTGTGCGTGATTTGGAGAGTTCTGCCAGGTAATCGTATCTTCAGCCCAGTTATCATTGGTTAATCCGAAAACATCGAGCTCCACAGTCGTTGTGTTACTTCCTATTTTCCCTGTCAACTCCAATATGGCTTCCTTGACATCGTTCAAGTCAGCTATATCAAACCTAAAATAGGCGATCCGCCCTTTTGTATGATCTATATTATTTTTTATATTAAAGTATTTGTAATAGTTTTTGTCAGCACTTCCTGCTGTTGTTAATTCTGGATTTTCCAGACCGTAATTGGATGTTGGTCTTTCAATATCGACCAGTGCATCCCCTGTAGGAGTCAATTTCTCCTGCACCCCCGAATTTTCTTCCTGGCCACCCGATTCTAAGTTAATGAAAAAATCATTCTCTCTGTTCTTTTCAACTTTATTGTCATTCATAACGATCTCACTGCCGGCTTCAATTCTGATGCCATTCGTATTACCCATAATATGATTGCCTGTAATGGTGATATTTTTCGGATCACCAGCTCCGATATTATCTGCCTTGGTATCCCCGTTATCATGTGCTAATAGTATTCCTATAAATCCGTGAGCCGTATTGTTCGAAATCATATTGTCCCGAATAATTGTCCCGGGAGCATTTTGAATGTAGATTCCTTTTGCATCGGCAGGCTCCGTAGTATGTGTGATCATATTTTTCTCAATGATTGTATTCGGTGATCCCATATGCACTTTGATCCCTTCTCGCGAGTTGCTGATCTTATTATCATGAATATAGTTGTAAGCGCCTGAGGCATCGTGATTCGTAGGAGCCGTACCGCCAGTGTTACCCACACCAATACCTGCTCCCGTCAGTACACCAGTTATCGTATTTTTATAGATTTCATTCAAAAACTCATCTTCACCATGTAAATCAATCGAATCTAATACTGTGTTTTCAAAGGTATTATTATAAATAACATTATTATGTGCATAATACTGGATTAATGCACCATGGCGGATGTATGGGCCTTGGAAGACACTGTTTCTAACGACATTATATCGCGTATCATTTCTATACCCCGTACGATCCGTTTTTGGTACACCCTGTATACTCACGCCATAACCTGCACCACCACCACCAACATCCGTAGCATTTTGGAACAGGGCATGCTGGACCACGACATCATGGCTGTTTTCAATCCGGACACCCATTCTTTGGTATTTCTCGATGGTTACATGCTCTACCAGAATGTTATAAGACGGTGTATCACCCACTCCATCTGTAATATATATCCCGTAAGTCGGCCCTCCAATGTCAGGGTTGGTCTTGCTGGAGTCTGTGGAATACTTGCCATCAAAAGTAGAAGTAATCGTCAGATTGGAGACGATGATATTATTCATGCCGTAGGAGCGCAGCACTTTCCCGCTCGGCACGTCTGCATCAAAATCAGAAACCAGGAAAACTTTGTTTTGACTTTCCCCTCGCAGGTTTACTCCTGACTTCAAAGCTATATGGGAAGACCCATCGCTTGGTAATGTACCCATTAAATTATAAGTACCATTTGGAAGATAGACTTCATCACCTGGGCTAGCTGCTTCGATTGCAGCTAAAATGGCTGGAAGATCATCCAATTCATTATCAAGCGGGTTAGCTCCATAATCTAAGACATTATGTTTTTTTCCAGTTACTTTATTCGGCATATGGATTACATGTTCTGAACCATCAGGATTGATTAATCCTGGCTTTGTGTAAGTTAAATCAACCCGTTCTTCCTGTTTAGGAGGAACTAGTTCTGCAAGAATTAGTTGCCCATCTTCTGTTGGACCATAGATATGTGTAACCGTAATACTATTCCACAGATTGACAGAGTTACCTTTACAAAGAATTTTGACGTATCGGGCAGAAGAGTCTTCAACGTCATAGGCTGCAAGTCCAAGTTCACCTTCTTTACTAACGCCATTCTGCAGGACGGTTTCCCAGGCAGTACCATCTTTAGAAACCTGAACATCAAAATAGGAGTGTCTTTGATTTCCATTATGAAAAGCAAGACCTAAATACCCTACCTCCTGAGTGCTCCCAAGATCATATAAAATCCATTCTTCTAACCCTTGCGAGGACCAACGCGTACCTAAGTCATCATCCAATGTATTTTCAGGAATGTTCCCATCATTCCCACTTGCCGTTACTTCCACGATTTGTAGTTTAATAGGTTGCACTTCGGCAGAATAAGCGTGAATACCTGGAATGACTAAAATAAGCACAAACATTAAATACAGAAGTACAGAACCCTTTTTGTTTCGTTTTGAAAACATTTTTACCCCTCCTTCATTTACTTTAAAATCTGACAATCTTTCAAAAGCACTGACTCACACCTACGCTCCTTTCCATTAACAGCACCATGTAAACGCTATCATAATTAAGGTTTGCAAAAGGTTTACTTTTTCATTTTACCCAGTAGCATAGGAGCAAATCTGTGGTTTTCTTTATATCGATTTATCAAATTTTTAGAAATATAGAAGGTTTTGATAAAGATGTTCATTTTTATGCAGGCTGGTCCGTTCCCCTTTTTTCCTTTTGGTAAGGTAAAACGATAGAAACAGTTGTCCCATCATTTACTCTACTAGTCAGTTTTAACCCATATTGATCTCCAAAAATGAGTTGGATTCGTCTGTTTACATTTGTGACCCCAATACCTAAATCACTTCTAAGTTCCGGTTTGTTTTTTCTATCTGGCTTAATAAACTCTCGTATTTCTTTTAATCTATCATTTGGTATTCCCCGGCCGTTGTCGATTACACAGACATGAAGACACGATCCAATAATCTTTGTCCGAATGGTAATATTGATTTCATCCACTGATTTCTTAAAACCATGTTGGATCGCATTCTCAACAAGAGGCTGAAGACTAAGCTTAACCATTGGGGCATCGTATAACGATGGATCAATATCTAAAATCAGATTAATCGGCTTTCTTATTCTGAGTTCATGAATGATGAGATAGCCTTTGACATGTTCAATTTCATCTGCTAATGTGACCATTTCTAAATTTCGAACAGAATAACGGAACATACCGGCCAAAGCATCCGCCATTTTTGAAATTTCCTCAATTCCATTGATGATTCCATATGCGTTCATTGTTTCTAGCGTATTGTACAAGAAGTGTGGATTAATCTGTGATTGAAGTGCCTGTATCTCTACCTTTTGTTTTTCAAGTTCTCTTTCCTGCAATTCAATTTTTACCTGTTGATTATTTAACTCCGCTTTATAGACCTGGTCGACCAACGTTGACAGCCTTTCCACCATCCTGTTATAGCTCCTTAAAAGACTGCTGATTTCATCATTTCTCGGAAGAATTGGAACCTTTTCCCACTCCCCTTGTTCAACGGTTTTCATTGTTCGTTCTAATAATTGGATTGGCTTGACAATTTGCCTGATAGAGTTAACCGATAGGACAAAGGCAATAATAATCACAAACACAGCTGAAATAACAGCGGTTAAGCGGACCCCAGAAATGGGGGCAAAAAGCTGAGATTTAGGTACTGCTGCAATCAGTTTCCATCCCGTATATTCTGAAGTAAAAAAATGAAAGAAGGTAGACTCATTGTTCCATTGGTCGAAAAAGGTACCCTGTTTATTTTTGCTAATTTGTTTTCTTCCCACTTCATTTAATGATTTACCTATAAATTTGGAATCAGGATGATAGATTACACTTCCATTCGGATCCGCAATCATAAAAAATCCTTCATTCCCAAGGTTAGCCTCTTTCCACAATTCTCCTAATTCAGAAGCATTAATTTCAATTCCGAGGATTCCATTAGGGAAAAACGACTCCATACCTCTGATTTTTCTTGCGATAGTAAGTGTTATATTACCATTTTGATTGGACGGATGAATAATTATTTTGCCGCTTTCTGGAGTAATCTTTTTTAAATTATTATAATGATTTTCCGAAAAAGAACCTCCCTTATCATGCAACCAAATTTGTCTCTTGTTATCTCCTAGTATGTACATTCGATTAATTTCAGGCTTCTGAATGACGATATTATCCATCATCGTCCAAATATCTTCGTAATATTGATAACGGATGTGTTCCTTTACTTTTACATTATTTTCTTCCAGATCAAGGAAATGCTTTACATTGGGGTTTGAAACGATTGGCAGGGTTACCAGCTCATAATTCTTTACAAAACGGTCAGTCTGAAAATACACATTGGTGACTACCTGTCCGAGATAATCCTCCGTTTGTTTTTCAAGAAGATTGGAAGACTGCATATATATGATGCTTGCTACAATGATTAAAGGTAATATCATAACAAGTGCAAAATACAACAGCAATCTTTGAAAAAGGTTCATACTTTGCAGCCATTTTTTCATGCTTTGATCCCTAATGACTGACGGTACTCTTTTGGCGAGATGCCCGTATATTTTTTAAATGTCTTTGCAAAATGTGGTGCGTCATCATAGCCAATTTCGCTAGAAATATCAATAATCCTCAAATCGCTTTTTTCGAGAAGCTGTTTTGCTGTTTCCATTCTTAAATGAATGCGGTATTCGACAAATGTCTGTCCGGTTTCTCTTTTAAATAACTGACTAAAATAAGAACTGTTGAGACCTAGTTTTTGTGCGACATCATCTAAGTTGATTTTGGCACAGACATTCTTGAGCATATATTCCTTTGCTGCTTCAATCGGATCAATGATCTTACCCTTTCTTTGGAATCTTGTCTTATTAATCATTTCTATACAAATATCCTGAAATTTGCAGGTTATTTGAGGGATATTTTCTTCACTTAAGCTAAGAGCAGAGTCAAGACTGATACTGCCTTTTTGGTTAATCCGGTCCACTAACGTTTTTAATAAATGGTTCATGACATTTTGATAGTATGATAGTTTTAATTGTTTTTTGTCCATTATATTTGCCCATTTCGCAATGGTATCTATCACAAGATTCTCATCTAAAACCCAAATGGACGATTCAAGGTCTAATAACATTCCTTCTATTTCTTTAATATCAATAAAATCATTCTGCTCTTTTTTGATGTTATCTACTAAGCGGAGCATCGTTTCGTTCAACTTCTCCTTTGTAATCGGTTTCAAAAGATAGTCTTTTGCACCATGTAAGATGGCACGCTGTGCATATTTAAAAGAATCATATCCTGATATAATGACCCATTGTGAATCAGGGTTGTAATCGGCCGATTTTGCAAGTAAAGACAGCCCATCCATTTCCGGCATATTGATATCCGTAAAGACTATGTCAAAAGATTCCTGCTGTAATAGTATTTCCGCATCGATACCGTCTTCTGCTTCCATTATTTCTTCCATACAGACTCCTTCCAACCCCATATGCTCTAAGAGATGACGTAATCCTTTCCGTATTATGAATTCATCTTCAATAATTAATATTTTCATTGATTGCTGCACCTCTTTTTCGAATATTAAAACTATTATACAATGAAATCTTTTTGCATTCATAAAATTATTTCGGAAAACGAAGAAAAATGTCGTTGGTTGACATGTACCAATGCAAATGCAAGAAGGCTGCCCTAATGGTAATTTTAAGGACAGCCGCATCTTTTTATTTTCTTCTTGACTCAGTAAATTCTTTCTTTTTATATCTGTCAGCAGCTTCTTCTAAAATCTTATTGCCTCCTCTTTCCTTCCATTCTTCAACCACCTTTGGCCAATCGCTGATCGGTTCAGCACCAGTAATCATCTTAGCCATATGACCCATCAGCAATTTTGGCGGAGTATCAGAACCCAGCTGCAGATCTGGCAGTGTATCCAAAGCTGTCAATGGCGGATCAAAATTTATCCCATCGCGGCCTTCTTTTGCAAGAATAGTATCGTAAACTTCAATCAGTTCCTGACCCTCTGGCGTCATTTCCAGTAAACCTTTAATATAAGTTGTGTCCTGAACCATCCATAAGAAGGCAGTACGGTAACGCTCGATATTCACTTCGTCCACGGATTGAGGGGTCTTATAGTTCATTTTTCCATTTTCCATTGAGTAGTCTCTTCCTTCAATTCCGAAAGTGAAGTACTTTGCTGCTTCTTCAGATAACATCCAATCAAAGAATTTAATAATTCTCTCTGGATTTTCTGTTTCTTTATTGATTGCATATGCACGGGTAACATCACCATATAGATAATATCCACCTTTGCCATCCGGGCCCACCGGAGAAGGAACAACTGCAATTTCAGCCTCAGGAACATTTTCCTTTAATTGCTGCTCCCATTGTAATAATTCGTTGGCATTCATGGACCACATTCCAATGTTTCCAGTGATTGCTTCATTTTTATACTGCTTCGAATCTATGGTTAAAAATTCTTTATGAAGCAAACCTTCATCATACATGGTCTTATACGTTTTAAGGGCTGCCTCCATGTTCTTTGAATCAAAGAACTTCGGTACAGGTTTTCCATCCTTATCTAGTTCCCACATACTGCTGTATGGGAAAACGTCATAGGCTCCAAAGAATGTATCTGCATATTTGAAATCTGCGCGACCGCCAAATGGCTGCGCTACACCCATTTCCTTAAATTTACGTAAAACATTTAATGTATCTTCTACAGTTTTTGGTACTTCCAATCCTGCTTTGTCTAGCAAATCTTTTCGGATATAGGTTGCTCTCCGGGAAGGATTTGATAGGAACTCTGGAATAGAATAGATTTTCCCATCCTTATATCTTTGTTTCTCCCAGGCAGCCTTTGGTATATACTTTTTCAAATTTGGCCCGTGCTTCTCAATTAAATCATCAAGTGGAAGAAACACACCTGCCTCAACCGCCTGCTGTAAAGTTTGTCCACTTCCTTCACCATATCCGGCAGATGTCTGAACAACATCTGGAATATCCCCTGAAGCAAACATTAAATCCATTTTGGTGGAATATTCATTATGCGGCATAAGACGAATATCCAAATCCGTGTTCGTTAACTTTTCCAGAACTTTCACATACTCATCCTCGTTAATATTAGGAGAATTTTCTACATGTGTAAAAGCCAGCGTCCTCATGGAAATGGAGAATTTTAATGGTTCACTTGATTTCTCTTCTGTTTCTTTTGTTTTGTCGGCCTTTTCTGATGTTTTCTCACTTTGACATCCTACCAGTAAAATGAGTGAAAAAAGTGCGACTGCAAAAATTTTAACTAATCTTTTAACCTCTATCATGGATCCATCCCCCTTTTTTTTATTAAGCAAGCGTTTTCATTTGCTTGAATCGATTATAGTCTGTCAATGAATCTATCAACAATGGGATTTCTTTTAGTCCACTTGGCGTTTTTTTATATTTACTCTTTAATGGACCCAATCATTGTACCTTTTACAAAATGCTTCTGTAAAAATGGATACAACAATAAAATTGGCAGTGTTGCGATTACTACTGTCGCCATTTGAATACCTTCTGGAGAATTTAAAGCGATCGTTGAATACACGGAATTCGATTCAACGGACATTTCATCATTCACTATCATTTGTCTTAATTTCACCTGAAGCGGATACAATTTCGGATCATTTAAGTAGTACAATGCAGTTTGATAGCTATTCCAGTGACTCACACCATAAAAGATTCCTATTGTTGCTAAAACAGGTTTTGATAGTGGTAATACAATACGGAATAAGATTCCCAGTTCCCCAAGACCATCGATCCTGGCAGCATCTATTAATGTGCTTGGTATATTTAAGAAGAAGGATCTCATAACAAAGAAGTTGAATGCACTAATCATGCTTGGAATAATTAAAGCCCACAATGTATCAACCATTCCAAAGTTTTTGACTACCAAATAAGAAGGAATCAGTGGTGCTGAAAAGATCATTGTAAATAACACCATAAATAAAATAATCTTTTTCCCTTTATATTCCGGTCTCGACAGCGGGTAAGCAAGCGAAGTTGTTGCCAATAAGTTAATAAAGGTCCCACCGATAGTAATAACCAGTGATACTAGAAATGCTTTCCATATGGAGGCATCGTGGAAAACGTATTCATAATTAATTAAGGTGAATTCTACCGGCCAAAAGAAGACCTCCCCTTTTGCGATCGCATTCGAGCTGCTGAATGATTTAGCAAATACAGATAGTAAAGGGAGGAGCATGGTTAATGCAAGAATTGCCAAAAAGACTAGGTTACCAATATCAAATAGTTTAGATCTTAAACTTGAACTCTGTTTCATATGATCCCCTCCTAATACAAACTGTTTCCTGACACTCTTTTGCTGACAAAATTGGCCAGAACAAGGAGCACTAATCCAACAACAGATTTAAAAAGTCCTATTGCTGTCGTAAAACTGTACTGTGCATTCCGTAAACCTACCTCGTAAATATAAGTATCTAGAATATCTCCATTTGCTTGGTTTAATGGATTCAAGAATACGTAAACCCTTTCAAAACCAAAATCAAGAAAATGACCGATATGAAGAAGGAACAAAATACTAAACGTTGGTAAAATCGCCGGCAGTGTTACATTCAAAATTTGTTGAAGTCGGTTGGCACCGTCTACTTTAGCAGCTTCATAGAGTTCCGGGTTGACACCGGCAAGAGCCGCTAAATAAATAATCGTTCCCCAACCCACACTTTGCCAAAGATAAGTAAGCACTAGTATTGGACGGATAAAATCTTCAGAACCCATAAAATAGATTGATTCATGTCCTAACCATTCGATAAACTTATTCACAATACCGGTAGTCGGAGAAAGAATTCCTATAAACAAACCGCTAATAATAACCCATGACAGAAAATGCGGCATATAGACGATCGTTTGAATAAACCTTTTATAAAGTACCAAACGCAGTTCATTTAATAACAGTGCTAAAATGAGAGGTGCGGGAAATATTAATATATCATAAAAGCTTAATAACAAAGTGTTCTTTAAGACACGAATGGAATCTGGGTTTTCGAACAGAGTTTGAAAATGCTTGAGACCTACCCATGCGCTGTCCCAAATTCCAGCGAAAATGTTGTAATCTTTGAAGGCAATAACTGAACCCATCAGGGGTACATATTTGAAAATTAGAAAATATAAGATTCCTGGAATCGAAATAAAATAAAGTGTTTTATATTTGTTAAGAATGCTAAGAGTTTGTCGGATGCGAGATTTCTCTTTAATTGTGATGTTTTGTTCTGTACTCAAATTTTGCTGTACAACCGTACTTTTCATCTATCTATTCCCTCCTTGATCTCTTTCTTTGAAATTTAAATTAGCATGTTAACCTCCTTTGATAATTGTTTTCTGAAATTACAGACTTAGAAATTGAGATTTTTTATAATCCTAATGATGTCATTTTATCATGGCAATATAATATGTTCTTCGGATGCTTTTTAGCTGACATTGGGTTTTTTTTAGGTGCTAGGTTTACCTTTCTTATAAAAAATAATTGAAATAAAGCATCCAAATAAAAATAATGAAATCCATGGCACTAAAGGGTACTGACTGTTTATGGTGAGATCATGAAGGTATCCCCCGCCTGTATTGCCGAAGAATCCGCCTATGGCAAAGCTCCAGCCGGTAAATCCAAAATAAGTTGCAAAGGACTGAGAATCAGAGAAATTTGATATTATGTGATTCATGGTAGGAACAACCAACATTTGTCCCAGGGTAAAAATAAGCACAACCCCTAGCATCGACCACAGCCCAATAGTGAATCCAAACATCAGCATACTCGTTCCCAATATGAATGTACCTAATGCCATAATATGAAGTTGAGGAATTTTCTTCGTTAAAACTTGTAATACTGGAATTTGGAGTAGCACCATAAATAATGCTCCAGCCATATAAAGAAAGGCAACACTGTCAACATTATCAAGCAATATTTCCGCTCTGACAGGAACGGAAAGGTAGAGTTGGACATTTAAAGTCCACACGCCCATTATTAAGAGACAAAATACAAGAAAACCTTTATCCTTCATTATTTTTTGGACTATTAGAATGAGTTTCTGTTCTTCTGTCTTTTCACCATCCATTTTAGGCAGGAGAATCCATGACAATAAAAAAGCGATAACAAACATAAAAGCTGATGAAAAACAGACGAGAGAAAAATCAAATCGAAGAAGAAACATCCCAATTACGGGTCCCAAAATAAATCCAACGTTGCTCAATGTCTCACGGATACTGAATATTTTTGTTTTCATTTGTTCACTTGTTGTTCTAGCATATGCCCCAAAACTTGCCGGATGGAAGATTGCTCCTCCTAAACCTGAAATAAACGCTGCCACTGCAAACCCTAAAGGATGGTGGACGATACCATATATGGTAAACCCAACAATACGTATCCCAACACCTAGCAGAATTGTCTTCTTGTATCCGATTCGGTCCGCCGCTATTCCACAAAAAAAACGAAATCCATTTTGAGCCAAACCACTGACTGCAATAATTGATCCAGATAGCGCCGTACTCATCCCTAAATGATTGATAAAATAGACACTTAATATTGGTACCAGCATATAAAATCCAATTGCCATCACTAATGTATCAATGTACAATGCTAGTAAACTAGGACTAATAGAACCTTGTACAATCGCACTATCTTTCGTCTTTACACCTCTTAACATCCTACTGATCCACCCTCTTTAATTTCATTCCTCGATACTACCATTTATCTTTAGGGATGGATATTGGACTATTTTATATGCTGATGGTTTTTTTTATGGTTTATTGTTTGTTTCTTTGAAAAGAAAACAAACCATTGCTATCGCAATGGTTTGTTTTTGGTTTAACATGCAATTACTTTTGTTACACTGCTTTTTTATGTTTCGTTTGATTATCTTGATTTTCTTTATACTTTATTAGATTCTCATACCCAATCTTGTTATTTCCCCATGATTTTTCATATTCCCAGCCTGTTAATTGTTCAAAAACTTGACGGGCTTCTGGAGTAACATCTTTTTTAGAGCCGCCATTTTTTAACCGTTCAATCTCATCTAACAGGATCACATGATTTTCTTTTGTTAATTTGTAACGATAAGAGACAATTAACCCCCCCACTAAAAAGAAAAGGGTTCCAAACAACAGAATTGAAATGATCATGTTTACAGCTGATTCTGGTTGTGAACCTTGTCCAGAGACAAAGCCTGCTTCTTGTAAGGCAACACTTACTAAAAAGACAGCTAAAGCCTGTGTTCCTTTTCTGATTAAACTCATGACACCAGCGAACACACCTTCACGTCTTTGACCAGTTAATGCTTCATCTACATCTGGAATAAATGCGTAGTTATTCCATGGAATGTAATTCAATCCACCACGACCTAAACCGCAAATTCCAATCATTACAAATAATAAAGCGGTGCTATTGAGTGTCCCTGTATTTTTCAATATGATGAACCCAACGATTCCTGCTATAAAGAAGAGTACTGCTGCTCTAAAAGCCGGAGCAGGATTCAATTTAATGGTTAATGTAAGAGCAATCCATACTCCAAATATTTGCATGGCATACATAAAAGTTAATAAATTCGAAGCATCAACGGCACTTTGCATGAGAGCAAAGACAACAAAATAAGTAAATACCGCATTAAAAACGTCTTGACTTAAATATCCTCCTAGATACATCCCAAGATGGTGACGGAATGTTTTTACTCGTAAGGTTGAGAACAAGTCCGCATAAATCTTATGAACATTTTGAAGGAAAGTTCTTTTACTTATCGTTTTTTCTACAGGTATTTCATCAAGTGGTCGTTCCCATGTATTTTTGTATAGCAGGGTTAAAACAATTAAAAAGATTACTGTAAAAATCATACCTGAATATAAGAATGTAAGAGGATCATCTTTTCCTAATGCTTCTACAAGTCGACCAGGAATAAATGCTGCGAATACTGCTGATGCTTGGGCAACAAACATTCTTGCACCCGTAAACTTTGAACGTACTTTGTAGTCATTGCTCATTTCGGCTGCAAGCGTATCATAAGGAATTAAAACCATTGAATACACAATTTCAAACAAAATATAGGTTACTAAGTAGTACCAGTAATTAAATCCATCCACCCAAATTAAGGTGTACACAAGCACAAGTGGAATGGCAGCTAATATAAAGAATTTACGTCTGCCAAAACGGCGGCCTAGTTTTGTTTTATGAAAATTATCTGTTATATAACCCATAGTTGGTGCTGCGATGGCATCCACGATTCGAGCGATAGCAAATATAGAACCGGCTTGAACAGCAGATAAATTACAAAAAGTTGTTAAGAAGAACAGTAACCATGCTGCTGTTAATGCAAAGGCTCCTGCCCCTAAAAAGTCACCTAAACCATAAGACAAATAATTAATAAACTTCGGTTGTCTCTTCATTATTGCTTCTCCTTTTTTTGAAAACATAATCTATTTTTCAATTAAATAGACGATTGGAAAGTCTATTACTTATAAGTATTAAGAAACTCAGCTAATGCTAGTATTGCGAGTGATTGTCCGTACGGCATGGTGGTGATTCTGATTTCTTTGTAAAAATCAAGTGTATCGCCCATCCCTGTTCCTACTGATACTTTTTGTAATGCGCCTTCTTCATTAATTTCTCTGATGATTCCCTGGATTGCTTTGTTCGCAACTTCTTTATAATCCGGGCTAACATATCCCTTATGGACTGCTTTTAAAATTCCATAGGCAAAACCAGCTGAAGCTGAAGCTTCTACATAAGAGGTTGGGTCATTAATTAACGTATGCCATAATCCGCTTACATTTTGGTATTTAGCAAGTGCTTCGATTTGCCTGTTCAATGTATCAATTAGGAAATCATGTAGAAAATCTCCCTTTTTTAATTCCAATATTTCAATAATTTCGGGAATCGCAATGGTAATCCAGCAATTTCCTCTTGCCCAAAGTGCTTCTGCATAATTATGATTTTCTTCAAAGGTCCAGCCATGGAACCATAATCCTGTCTTTCGGTCAGTTAAATATTTGATGTGGATTAGAAACTGTTTTTTGGTCTCTTCCAAGTATTCAGGTTTGTTAAGAAGCGTTCCAATTTTGGCTAATGGCAGCACTGTCATCATCAACGTGTCATCCCAAAGTTGGTTTTTATTTTCAGGTCCATAGGTCATATGCTGCAGTCCATCTTCACGTGTTCGCGGCATTTCGTACATAACCCATTCAGCCCATTCCTCCAAAAATGGAAGATAAGTCTGGTTCTTGGTATCCTCATATAAAAATGCCAATGTTAAAAATGGTGCCATAGTATTGACATTCTTGGGTGGAACACCTTCTTCGAATCTAGCATTGAACCATTCATTGATAATATCCAACGCCTTTTGGTCATTGGTCGATTTCCAATATATATAGATCCCATAGAGTCCTACTCCTTGAGGCCAGTTCCAAACATGCCAACTTTTATCATCAACGATTAATCCATCAAAGTTGAGTAAAAATTCACCAGTCTGATCTTTAATTTCTGTGAGATTATTCATCAATAAATTTATATAAGTAATAATCTGATCCTTTTCTATAACATTAGCCTGTATCACAGCAATCCCTCCAAATATGTAAACGCTTTATGCTTATACATTGATTTTAAGGAAAGCGTTTAATTGGAACAATTAAAAAAACAGAGGTCTAGAGTTAAAAAACATACTTATTTCCATAGATTGAATAAAAAAAGAACCAGTACATATGCTGGTTCACTCAATTGACCTAATTGATTACTTATTCATTTCTAAAATCTTTTCAGCTTGTTCTCTAAACGACCTCGCCCCATCTTCTGGGGTAATTTTCTTGAATAAAATCTGTTCAGATATATCTTTCAACACATTCATTACTTCTGCACTGCCCAGTGGATCAGGCGGGTCGGCTTTGCTAATATTCTTTGATGCTTTTTCAACATAATCAAAGATTTTGGTTTCCGCCTCTGCCAATTCCGGCTTGATCCCTTTAACAACCTTTGAAGATACTGGGACTCCACGGTCACCTTTGATCAACTTATTGGCTTCTACATTATTTACAAAGAAATCGATAAACTTGGCAGCTTCTTGTTTTTGCTTTGAACTCTTAGGAATGGAAAAGAACATACTTGGTCTTAAAAATAATGCTGCCTCTTTCGTGTGCTCTGGTGGCAGGTTAAGTGATAGCGTTGCTTTATCAGATTGGGCAAAACCTGAAAATTGATTGGACCAGTTCCAGGTCAATGCTGCTTCTCCAGTTACAATAAATTCATCTTCTAGTCCTTTTATATGTGCTTCGGCATCTGGAGTTGGAAAAGCATTAGCATTCACTAATCTAAGTTGCCTCTCAAAGTACTGAATGAATAATTTATCGTCCGAATAGCCGAGCCCAGTTCCATCTTCACGATAAAACCGCTCACCTTGTGTTCTTAAATAGTAAGGAAAAAATACATGTGTAGGATTCATTCCATTTGTACCGTATTTCCCTGTACCTTTTTGGACATCGACCGCCATTTTTTCAAAGTCGTCCCAATTCCAGTTTTCATCGTCCATTTTAAGGCCAGCTTCTTTTAATAGATCGTCATTTGTTATAACAGTTAGAACGTTTGAACCCAGTGTAAATCCGTATAATTTATCAGCCATCATCCCGCCGGAAATAGCATTTTCATCAATCGAACTACTATCAATCGTCCCATCCTTTAAAAACTGCGTTAAATTTTCCAGTTGCCCTTTCTTTCCATATTGAAACAAGTAGGCTGTATCCATTTGAATGACATCAGGCAGCTGGCTGGCTGCAGCCATTGGAGCAAGCCTTTTCCAATAATCATCCCAGTTGGCATATTCCGCTATAATTTTCACATGAGGGTTTTTCTTTTCATACATGTCGATTACTTTCATCGTATAATCATGTCTTGATTGCCCTCCCCACCAGGCTACTCTCAGTGTCACTTTATTATTTACATTTTTACTATCAGTGGCATCATCACTGTTTGAGCTGCAGGCAGTGACGGAAAGGATCATGATTAAACTTAAAAGTGCCAAGCTAAACTTTTTCAAAATTTATCCCCCTTTGGTGAAAGAGCTTATACCAACATTCGTGCTCTTTGTCAGCCAAACGACCATTCATTCATGTAATGTTTCGATATTCGGATGGTGTATAGCCAGTATATTTCTTAAACACCTGGCTAAAATATTGCGGATTATCGCCAAAGCCAATCATCTCCGCCAACGTTATTACCTTTACATCGTCCATTTCCACTATAAGATCTACTGCCCTTTCAATCCTAAGCTTTGTCAGATAGGCTGAAAATTTTTGGCCTGTTTCTTGTCTAAACAGTTTTCCCAGATAATCCGGATTCATATAAAGAATTTTATTCGCCACCATTTTAAGGGACAGATCGGGATTACCCAGATTTCTATTAACAATGTCTATTACTTTACTAATCACAGATGTCTGTTTGGATTTAAATCTTTGATAGTATTCATTCGTTATTTTTTTTGCTGTGGTTTCGATATATTCCTTCATCTGCTGAACCGTTTCCATTCCTAATAATGCGGAGGTCCCCATTAGGTAAGTTTGCATACACTCTGTATCGACAGTCTGTACAATGGCCATGTAGAGCTGTATACAATAGGATTTTGTTAAATCAATACCCTGTCGCAATTCAGCCATTTTTTCAAAGATGCTAGCCATTTCCTCACAAACATCATCGATATGCCCAGACTTGATTTTCAAAACAAGCTGCTGTTCATCAAGAATAAAAACAGTTGAGGTAGTTGTATTAGAAGGTAAAATATCTTTTTTGCTAATAATGCTTCCTTCTCCCAAATAAAAACGGTGTTCCATACATTCGATTGCTTCACGGTACAGGCTTCTGATATTTTGTACATTGTCCCTTTTACTTATAGCTACTGTGGTATCCCTTTTGTAGTATTGGTGAAGGAGTTCTCGTATCTTTAAAATTTTGTCATGCAGTTTTTCCGAGTCCTGGTCATCTTCAACTAAAAATAGTTCATATTCGCCAATTGTGGTATTTAACAGAGTCGAATCAAATATTTCTGCCCCAATATTTTTTATAGCAAACAAATGCTCATAAGAAAATTCGCCTTCCAGTTTGAAAAGGATTAGTCTCACTTGCTGATTTCTAATCTCACTATTAAAAAGCTTTTGATAGAAAGATAAGTCCATATTTGAATGACTCTTATTTAAAAGGAATTCTGTTAACCACTGTGCTTTCATATAGGGTTGAGCTTTTTCATATTTCTCGCGAAGTTGGCAGATAAAGTTGTCCTGGTCCTTTTTTTCCTGTAATTCATTTATTACCTCATTAAGTGCTGCGGTAATTTTCTCGACATTACATGGCTTTAACAAATAATTTTTCACACCATATTGCATGGCGGTTCTAGCATATTCAAACTCGCTAAATCCTGACAATAATATAAATTTTACCGAAGGATATTTAATGTTAACCTTCGCTACAAGACTTAGGCCATCCATGCCGGGCATTCTGATATCACTGATAACAATATCAGGCATATAATCGACTATTTTTTCATACGCATCAATCCCATTTCTTGCCGTTGCCACAAGCTCCAAATCCAACGCTGCCCAATCGATTACACTGGAAATACCTTCGACAATAATTTTTTCGTCATCTGCTAATAACACTTTGTATGCCATTTTATCACTCCGATTGAAAAGGTAAAACCACTGTAACCGCGGTCCCTTTTCCCAAAAGATTTTCAATTCTTAATCCATGCGGTTCGCCTGTGAAAAGCCTTATCCTTGTATCAATGTTATTCAGCCCTATTCCCGTCCCTCTTGGTTTCACTGTTCCCTCTTTTACTTTATGGAGAATGAGTGGGTCTATGCCCAGACCATTATCTTCTATCCGAATGAGAAGCTTGTCCTCCTCCTGATAAGCCTGTAATTTAATAACAGACGTATCAATGGAAGTCTCAACTACATGCTTGAATGAATTTTCAAGAAGTGGCTGAAGAATTAATTTTGGGATTCTGCATTTCAAACAATTGGAAGGAATATCCAATTGAAATTCCAATCGGTCATCAAACCTATATTTTTGGATTGTTAAATAACTTTTGACAATATCAAGTTCTTCCTCCAAGGTAATGATATCTTCAGTAAAATTGATGGAGTTTCTCATGAGATGTCCAAGTGCTTCAACCATGTTTGAAATTTCCTTCTGTTTGTTTATGATTGCTAACCAATTGATGGACTCTAGCGTATTGTACAAAAAATGAGGATTTATCTGAGCCTGTAGGGCTTTAAATTCGGTTTCCTTTATTAATAGTTGCTTAGAATAATTCTCCTGGATTAACTCATCAATTCTATGAATCATGGTTATAAAGTTCCGATATAGAATCCCTATCTCATCTTCATAAATCTTAGAATGATTTAACGAATTTACAATTGTAAAATTCCCGTTTTGGACTTTTTGCATGGTAGCAGACAATTCTAAAATAGGATTCGTAATTCTTCTTAAAAAATTAAAACCAAGAGAAATAAGAATCACGAACAGCAACATAAACACCAACACCAAGGAATATTTCACGGCATTTATCTTAGAAAACAACTTATTAAATGGAATAATGCTCCAGTAGGTCCAATCCTCAAAATCCGTTGTGAAATGGTTAACAAAAAATCTTTCTCCATTGATTTTTTCAATACCGTAACCTTGCTCATCTTTTGCTAGGAATTGATTGTTGTTGATATGATCCATTCCTTTTTCTGAATAAAAAACGTGTTCCCCATCTGATATCACAATATTTCCGGCCAAATCTCCATGGGGTTTTGGTAAATCGCTTACAATCTTATCTAAATTAACACGAACCATAAGTTTGCCGATATTTTCAAAGTTAAGATTCTCATAAGAACGGATAAGCCGGACTGAAGTTAAAAACCCATTATTCTCGTCTATTTCCATCCAATGGTTTTCTCCTTCATACTTTTCAGCCTGGTTAAGAGCAAATTCCTTATCTTTTTCTTTTAATGAGTTGCTGCTGGAGCCGGCTAAAAATTCCCTTCCAAATGAATCAAACAGATTAATAGATTGAATATACTTCTCAGATCCAACATATTTTACCAATTCATCTTCCAATTCCTGTTCAAGACGATAAAACTCATACTTCTCAACATTTCCTTGAAGCGCTGATAAGATACTTTGAATATGCGGGTCGACAGCTATTTCATAACTTACTTCCTCCACTCTCTCAAGTTTCTCTTCGATGCTATTCGAGGACATCATCAACACTTGTGAGGATTTTGAATAGATTTGCTCATCATAAAGGGAAAAAGCATATCGAATACCTGCCAGTACAAGTACCAGGGTGGTCACCATAATTAATGAAATGGTCAAAAAAAGCTTTACGTTGAGCTTAGAATTATTATAGGTATTCGTGAAGTAGAACCATATCCTTTTCATCAAAAAGCTCCCTTTGCTGAGAATTGCAAATAATTTAATAATATTAAGATAGTTTTTAAGAACAGTTTCAAAAACCATTTTTTCAACTATCTTATTTAATAGTGTAATAAAAATAAAAAATGATTCCCTCAATATAACCGACTTCATTGTTTAAAAAACAGTGAAGTCGGTTTTTTCATGGGTTATAGCGTTTTATTCTATCTTCGCTATGATTCCATTTAAATAAAATATTCTTATGTATTCCTGAAAAAAGAGGAAGCACGCCTGAGAACGTGCTTCTTCCTTTTAGTTATTGATGAAAAGATGGGTTTTGGAAATTTTGGTATCCTTGTGTTTGGAATGCTGGATTTACAAACATCTGATGTTGAAGTCCAGCAGATCCTGTCTGACATTAAAGTTCGATTTAACCCTTTTATATGTTCTGCCTTTAGAGTCCTTCTCATCCCTCAAGATAAATTCTAAAAAATGATTAGAATATAATTGTTCGTTAAATATAAAAGACTGACTAAAAGTGTCTTCATTTAAGACTTCTTTAGTCAGTCTGAAAATTATCCTTTTTCATTATTGCCGCCACTCGGCTGCTTCTTCTCGTGTCATGAGTCTCATATTGCTGTCAAACTTTGATATTGAGGCTGCAGCTTCTTTGAAATTTGCCATACCAGTGTCAAATGGACCGATCAGAAACACAATAGAACCATCTGGTCCACGTTTTGTATCGTAGTTATGTCCAGTCTTTAAAAGATAATTATGAATCTCTAACAAAGCCGGACCAGCATAACCACCCGTATAAATGTAACGGATTACGTTAGTAGGCTGTTGACTTACTGGTGCATTCTTTCGTTTTAAATTGAACTTCGTAACAATGGCATCGGCAATTGCCCGACCGACTATTGCCCGGTATTCGTTTGTTTTCATTAAAGCCAATTCTTCAGGGTTGGTCATAAAACCACCCTCAATTAGTAAACTGTCTGCATTCGTAGCGCGAAGGATTTGAAAATCCGCAGTTTTTAATCCACGGTTTACCCGATTTGTACGGTTAATCACATAATTATGAATGTGTAAAGCAATGTCACGATTTAGTGCAGAAGCACTTGGATGAATGAAGGTTTCAATTCCATTTGCCGCAGGGGTGGCTGCATTACCGTGAACGGAAATATGGAGGTGTGAGCCCCATTGATTAGCGCGGTTCGCTCGCTCAGATAATGGTACATCTACTCTACCGGAAGGGTCGTCTACTCGTAGTTGTTCGACATTCTCGTAATGTGATAGAGCTTCCATGGCGTAATCGACTACACCATCGTTAAAGTCCCATTCATACATGGAGTTGTCTAGCGCACGTTTTCCAGGTGTAACCCCAAAACCAGCATGTCCAGCGTCCCAAGATATTTTTAACATTACTTATCCTCTCCTTTCCTATATTAAATGAACAGAAGTTCATTTTTGTGTAGGTCAATTAAACAAAAATAAATATTTTTAATCAAATAAAAAAATAAAGAAGAAAGGAATCCACTACAGATTCCTTTCTTCTTTTAATTATTTACCAATAAACATTTGTGTCCAGTGGTTACCTGACTTTTCGTACCCTACTCCAATGTGAGTAAAGTTAGCGCTTAAAATGTTTTTTCTATGCCCTTCACTGTTCATCCATGCAGTTACAACTTCCTGCGGTGTACGTTGTCCTTGAGCGATATTTTCACCTGCAGACTTATACGTTACGCCAAAGTCCCTCATCATATCAAATGGTGAGCCATACGTTGGGCTTGTATGTGAGAAATAATTGTTCTGCGCCATATCAACAGATTTCTTTTGAGCAACGCCATTTAATTGGCTGTCAGCTTTTAAAGCTGGAAGGCCATTTTTGCTTCGCTGTGCATTTGTTAAATCAATTACCTGCTGGACGAATTGAGCAACATCACCTGTAGCAGGTGCTGGTGCTGCTGGAGCCGCTGGTTTTGGTGCTGCTGGTGCTGGTGCTGGTGCTGGTGCCGGTGCTGTTGGCGCCGGTGCTGCTGGTTTTGGTGCTGGCGCAGTTGGTGCCGGAGCTGCTGGTTGTTGATTTGGTGCTTGTGCAGTCGGCTGTTGCTGCTGAGTTGGAGCCTTTCCTTGTGGACCTCCAAACTGATACCATTGTACAGAGCCAAACGGGATATACCTATACTGAGCATGTTGAATCAAAACTGCTTTTGTATGAGGGTAATGTTTACTATCCAATGTTGTACGATCCGCTGATATATCAAGCATATCATTCATATTGTTGTTATTATTGTTATTGTTGGTCCGTATATTGTTGAAATTACGGTCTATATCCCAATCATTATCATGTAAACGATTGTAATTTACATTATTGGTATTCATGTTTCGATTGGTTGTACGGTTGTTATTAACATTTCTCGTTCTGTTGTTACGGTTGTTTGTACGATCATTATTTACATTGGTAATATAATCGTCATTGTTGTTCCGATTATATCCATTTCGATCCCAGTCCGGATCGTTGTTATCTCTATTGGTGTAATCTTCGGTGAGCGGACCATTATGGTCAATCCCATCATCTCTGCCATTACCAACATTTAAAATGGTATTGTCTCGATCAACCCTACTTGTACGTACTTCGTCAGCTGCATCATTGTTGTTATTACATGCAGCAAGACCGAATGTCAAAACCCCTGATAGTAATAAGCCTAAAGGCTTTTTTATCAAATTGATTACCCCCTTGCAAAAATTGTTTTTTTGCCTTCTTATTTTTGATTGTTTTTCAAATATTATTGATGGAAATAAACTCTATTTCTACATAAAAAAAAACCGAAAGGTAGTAATTACCAATCGGTTTTTTTTTTCATATGGGTATGTTAATAATAGAATTCAAAGGAAATTCGGGGTACCATCTTCATTCCAATTTATGCTTTTAGCCCGAGTATGGCGGTTTGGATCCCAAAGTGGATTTCCGACAATATCACGGTAACTGCGGGCGTGATAAATAAGAATATCGTGGTTTCCATCTTCTGAAACGGTAAAACTGTTATGTCCCGGACCAAAAATTTTTGCTTCTTCGTTCGTGTAAAAAACGGGTGATTTTGATTTCATCCAAGATTGGGGATGCAACAAATCACTATCTTCATCACATTGCAGCAGACCCATGCAATAATTAGCATCTGTTGCGCTTGCAGAGTATGTTAAGAATATCTTCCCATTTCTTTTTAGAGCAGCTGCACCTTCATTAACCCAAAAGCCAACTTTTTCCCATTCCAACTCTGGTTTGGTAATCATGACTTGAGGTCCCTCAATTGTCCAAGGGTTAACCATTTTAGCAATATAAAGATTCGTACTTCCTTCAATTGCAGGATCTTTTTGAGCCCAGACGTAATACCGTATACCTTTATGTTCAAAAGTTGTTCCATCAAGTGAAAAGGATTCCCAATCTGTTTTGATTTGGCCTTTTTCCTCCCAAATTCCTTCTAATGGATTATCAGATTCATTTTTAATTACATACATCCGATGAGCAAAAATCTCATCTTTTCTGGCTGCTGCAAAATAGATATACCAACACCCATCGATGAAATGAATTTCTGGAGCCCATATATTCGCACTCATGATCCCGCTCTCACGCTTTCTCCATGCCACTACTGGCTCTGCTGCCCTTAATCCCTGAATCGTTTCTGCCCTTCTTACTTTAATTCGATCGTATTCAGGGACAGAAGCCGTGAAGTAATAGTAGCCGTCAGTATGTTTGTATACCCATGGATCAGCACGCTGCTCAATAATTAGATTACTAAAAGTATCACCTTTATTCATATCATTCACCCATCATCCTATCCCACTTAGGTTTCCCTGTATGTGGGCAGCCCTTGTTTTTGAATTTTGCTCGATAGCGGACAATACATCCGCTATATGAACAGGTTGTTCCATATTGTAAAAATTCACAACTTGAACATTGTGTTAATCGAGCGCTATAAATTTCATTGGTAACAATTTTTGAAATTTCTTCATCTGCTTCCCGAACCAGTTCTTGGATCACTTCTTCGGAAACCATGACAGTATCTAGACAGCTCTTACAAAAAGTTTTATCAGCCATTGTATTAAATACCCTTGTTAGGACTCTATCGTTAGGGTCACAACAGACATCGGTGGAAGTTGAACCGCCAGTTGGTTATTTGAAACATTTACATCATTAAATTCACAAGGCTTAACTACATCCTGTTGTTCAAACGTATTATGATCGTTCATACTTCCAGAAGTTAAAATGGAACCAAATACTCTTGCAGCATCGTTAATTCCACGAAGTTCTATTTCAATGTCTGCCTTATTCAAAGGATCAATATTACATAAACTAATGTGAATTTTCCCTTGCTCGTCCCTAGAAGCCGAAATACTTACCTGCGGCAATGTCTGCCCATTATATTCATAGTTTCCACACGAAGATGCCACTTCTAACCTCTGCGCATCCTGATGAACCTTGTACATATCAAAAACATGATAGGTTGGGGTAAGGATCATTTTTTCACCCTCGGTTAAAATCATAGCTTGAAGAACATTTACCGTTTGAGCGATATTTGCCATTTGAACTCGATCGTTGTGGTTGTGGAAAATATTAAAGTGTAATCCCGCAACAAGTGCATCTCGCAAGGTGTTTTGTTGGTATAAAAACCCTGGATTCGTCCCTTTCTCAACATTAAACCATGTACCCCACTCATCGATAATCAAACCCACTCGCTTTTCTGGGTCATATTTGTCCATGATGGTGCTGTGTTTAGTGATGAGTTCGTCCATCCGATACGCCTTTTTCATCGTGATAAACCATTCATCCTCAGCAAAATCAACCGCAGCACCTTTATCTGTCCAATCTCCCGGTACGGTGTAATAATGGATACTTAGTCCGTCCATCATCCGGTGGGCATTTTTCATTAGCACTTCTGTCCAATTGTAATCATCGGAATTTGCGCCGCCAGCGATCTTATATATTTTGTTACCGCCATAATTCCTTACATATGTTTGATACTGGCGATAGAGGTCTGAATAATATTCTGGACGCATATTTCCACCGCAGCCCCAGTTTTCATTGCCAACACCGAAATATTTCAATTTCCAAGGCTTTTCTTGGCCATTTTCTCTGCGCCAATTTGCCATTGGTGATTCGCCTTCAAATGTCATGTATTCAACCCATTCAGACATTTCCTGAACAGTTCCGCTGCCAACATTTCCACAAATATAAGGTTCACACTCTAGTAATTCACATAACAGCATAAATTCGTGTGTCCCAAAGTGATTGTTTTCGACGACACCGCCCCAATGTGTATTAACCATTCTTTTCCTTACTTCTTTTGGACCGACTCCATCTTTCCAGTGATATTCATCAGCAAAGCAGCCTCCTGGCCAGCGGAGGACTGGTACCTTGATTTGTTTTAAGGCCGCTAAAACATCATTGCGAATACCTTTTGTATTTGGGATAGATGAATCCTCGCCGACCCATATCCCTTCATAAATACATCTCCCAAGATGTTCGGCAAAATGACCATAGATATTTTTATTTATTACTCCTTGAGTTATATCGGTGTTAATAATGACTTTGTTCATTTAGAAAAACCCCCTATAGTTTTTTATTGATTAAATCAATTTGCTTACCTGCTTTTACCTCGACAATCGTATTGTCTACACTCAGCCAAACTGAAATTGCCGATGGATTGTATACGAAATCGCTGGCCGCTGAAAATTTGAGGTTTTGGAATGCCTTGATATAGTCCACGATTTCGATATTGGTTGCATACCAGATATCGTTACGATTACCAATAAATTCACAAAAGTCCTCGATTAAATCCCAGTTTTGATCATTTTCAAACTCATAGCTATGGCCCCAGACATACATCATATATAAGTATTGTTTTTTATGAAGTTGAACAAAGTCTTCAGCTAGTTTCATTAAATTTCGATTATGATGACAAGTTGGATTCCATTCAATAAAATCATCAGGGATAGAAAAATGCCCTGTACTATGAACGGTTCTCGCGTATTCAATACCCAAATATGGGAGCATTTCTTTCACTAATTGATTATAGGAACCATTCGGATAAGACAATCCCCTAACTGTATATCCAGCAACTTTCTCCAGGCTTTTTCGGTCATTGATGATTTCTTCGATGATTTGTTCTTTTGGTGATCTCGCAATGGTTGGATGTGTTACCGTATGTGTTGAGATTTCATGTCCTTCGTATAGTTGTGCTACTTCCTCTTCAGGGATACGATCCTCATACCCTAGCAGCCCTGAATTAACATGAAAGGAACCCTTAATACCATATTGGTTAAAAACCTTAACTAATCTTCGGTCAGCTGCCCTGCCGTCGTCATAACTCATCGTTAGCACTTTATGTTTCCCTTCAGGAAAAGTCATAATTACCTTTGGCATCTTTATCCCTCGCAATCTGTGATAAAACTACTTTAATACTGCGACATCATGCAGTTTATGTTCCTCATAATCAAAATACATACCTTCTAAAAGTCCTATTAGAGTGTTGGTTACTCTTACCTCCACTGCGTTTTCTCCTGCCCGCAGTATTTGTGAATTACCCTGCCATCTATACGGTGTCCATGCCTTAACCCCAAGCGCATGGCCGTTAACCAAAACTTCCATACAGTCATGAAAATGTTTATCCAAATCCTCAAAAACGAATTCGAAATACTCCTCGTTCGGAGCACTGTCTATATGGATTTTCCGAGTAAAGACAAGCGTCCCTGCATAAAAGGGATAGCTAGTGTATGGCACTTGATGTAAGCGGGAAGTGGTTGCAGCACTTGTCAAAACAGGCTGTTGTTTCTCGTTAAAAGCGATACCAAAATCTCCTGCTATATAAATGGCATCCGTAACCCCCTCCCAATCATGCTCTACTTTGACTTCAATACGGAGGATGTTTTCTCCCTCATATAGGTAAGGCAAAATATCACATGTCAGATTACTATTGTCATAGACGAAATTCGGATGAAAATCCTCTATTCTATGTTCATTCATATAGATTTGATAATAGCCTGAAATAGCTCTCTTATCCATCAATAAAGAACAACTGGCAGGCATTTTTTCAACCATTAACTTTCTTTGATAACTGCACGAAATTGGATAATTAAGAGTTATTTTCATCGGTGTACCAAACAACTGCTGAAATTGGATAGGAAGATTTTGTTTATTTTTCAAGTCTGAACATTGGTCGATAAACGTTTTAACCTGCACACTCGTTGTTACTTCATTGTTATCTTCAGGATGTAATCCAAGTTCAAACTGATCGAACCTTAACATATTATCCTGAAGCGCCTTCATTTCCCAATTACTTTTGGACTTAACTTTCCAAATCCATGGTTCAGCTATTTCTTTTACTCCCCCCGCCTCGTCCCTGCGAGTTATCTGAACGAGATAGCTTTGATAAGAATCAAAGTCTAGATCCAGTTGCCATCCTGGTTCTTCATGTGATGAAGCAAGTGGTTCGACTTCCCCCGTTTCCAAATCTAGTTTCAAGAACTCACAAGGATACGAAACCCTCATGGTTGCATGATGTTTTCCCTCTTCTTGGTTGCTAACAAAAACCAGGGTAGATTCCTCTGACACCTTACGTTTTTCGGTTAGGAAACTTTTCTTTCCACTTTCCGTTTCAAAATGTATCTCTTCATGGTCATGCATCTTTAAAACATGAAGTAATATTTCGATATCTCCGGAAGGAATAAAATAAGCATTTTGCTGTCCTTTACGATATGACCCTTGAAAAGCTTTCCAGTAATCGGAACGAGTTGACTGATCCAATCCAAATGTATCTAGAATCTCTTGTTCTATTAACTCATCTTCAATACTTTCATATGGCAGTTGTTTATTCGCAATTACCACTCCGCCTTGCTCGAGGAACAATTTAATTTTTTCCCATGCTGCCGTTTCAATATTAGTAATTGGTGGAAGGATCAAAACCGAATAACTTGCGTTTCCAATGGTAATTTTTCCATCTGTTACTTCTGCTTCACAAAGGATTTCCGGGTCCAAATGGTCATAGTCTTTATGATGCAGTATCAGTTGTTTAGAGATCCCAGACCAATCTTGCTTTAAACGTTTAAGTTTTTCCTTTTCAGCCTCATCATTCCCGATATAGTGAAAGTCATGGAATGGATTACCCATTTGAGTCCATAAGCTTGTTGTTGGGTCAAGCAATGCTATGTTACGGATCGGACTTCCACAACTCATCACGTAGCCAAGCCTTCCTGTATAATCTCCTAGAAGTCGGAAGTGCTGCCAATATGGATTTTGATAAAATTGAGACGGTGGTGCATCATGTTTTGTCAGCCCGTCTAGCGTATAGAAAAAAGCATGAAAATTATAAAAATTGATGCCAAAAGCGGCCAGCCTGTCAAGCATCCATTTAGCATCCTGCATGGTCATCGACCACCCCACACTATGGAAGCTTTCAATTAATGCCCGCTCTCTCCCCATCTGGTTGGCTAACGAACTAACCATTTTAGGATTTGCCCGAAAACTGGTCATATAACGAGTAAGAATCCAATCCAATGAGCGGCCAAGTTTTTCATGGGCACTGTCGCCGCCAGGAATATGACTGTAAATCTGATTGGACATCCGAACAGACGGCACTTCGGCTACATACTGAATTCCCTGCTCTTCACACCAATCATGGATTTGCTTATGATACGACTCCCGTAACAAGAGATGTATCGATTGAAAATATTCGTATCGGACCTTCTCGGTATTCTCTCCTCCAGGTTCGACTAATGTATAAAGATAATCTCTTAAATCATAGCCATTTAGCTGTTGGAAAAAAGCCGGTAATTGCGGGGACCATGGTATTCTCCCAATAAGCCCTGTTTCATCCGTGAAAATTCCTTTCACAGTTTTTCCAAAGTCTTCGCCTATGTTTTCCGCATAGCGTTCGTGTGTTACCTCGATAAACGTCTTGATGGCTTCACGGTTACACGGGTCAACAAAGGTTCCATAATATTTAAAATCCTCGATTTCTTCTTCTAGAAAACAATGAATCTCCCAAATTCCTTCCGGAGCAGTCCACTTTAGTACTTTAATCGTGTTGTATGTAAAAAATCTTTTTTGATTGTACGTTGTTAAACCTACTTTTTGGAATACCGGGTCAGATTGGTAATTCCCGATGTATTTCTCAATATTAATGGCTTCATCCCAGCGTTTTCTCCCAGTTTCCTGATCAATGGGAACAGCTTTAGCTGACAAAACTCGCCCCCATGGCAGCTCTAGACTGCAGGTTTGGTTACTTTGTACGGTTTCACTTTTATGCACTAAGGTATAGTGTTTGGCGTCAGGATGAAGAAGTGTCACCTCTCCACCAGCGATTCCGCTCGGGTATGGATATTCATCATATAACCAAACATCCATGTTAAAGTTTTTAGCTGTTTCTACAGCAAATTTCACTTTATGAAACCATTCTTGTGATAAATAAGGCACTTTAAGACCCTGCCTTGGGCAAATAAAAAATCCTCCTACACCCTTGTCGGCCATTTCTTTAATTTGACGCTCAATTTCAGGGTTTTCCATGTCCCCATTCCAAAACCAAAAAGGATGGATACGGAAAGCTGTTGGAGGATTTTTAAACATTTCGAGATTAAACATGTTTTTTCCTCCACTATTCAGGTTTTCTTGCTGGATGATGTTTTGATTCTTACCCAAATTCATAATCTTAGAGATTTTCGGGCAGATTCCTAAGGCGTTTACCGCCTTACTACTATGTTATTATTTTTTTCCTCGACAGTTAAGAAAACAGGCCGCTCAAGGGGTGATCGATTAGGTGAATGTATCGCCAGCTTTAATTCACCACTAAAGGTTCGAAAAAGCATCGCATGACCACCATCCTCGTCAATTAAAGGCTCTGGATCTTGAATCCATGGGCCAAGGATATTGCCGGTGGCAGACCGAGCAACCCCGACTGCATAGCCATGTTGACTCCTGCTAGACCAAAGCATTTGCAATTCACCGTTTTGAGCCCGAAAAAGGTAAGGACCATCGGTAATATACTCTTTTTCTCCTCTCACTGGAACCGTCCAATCTGCTTCTGAGGCTTTAAAAAGAAGTACAGGCTCACCGATTACCGTTTTAAAATCATCTGCTAAACGTTGTGCCCACATTTCTCCATCCTGAACCTGAAGCCATTCACGGCAAAAAATAATCCAAGGTTCATTTTTTTCATCAATAAACAATGTTCCATCCAGACATTCCCAGTCCTTAGGGGTAATTGGATATTCAGTTAGTGGAGAAAACGGACCAAATGGACTTTCGGAAACTAGGATTTGCGTACCACGGCAAACACCCTCACCCTTGAAACTAGCAAACATATAATATTGATTTTTATAAAAATAAACCTCAGGTGCCCAAAAGTGCTGATCTGCCCAAAAGTCTTCAGTTGGTCGGAACACTTGAGAAGGTCCTTCCCAATGTTCTAAGTCAGTGCTTCTATATGCATCAAAGCCAACTCCCTGCCCCTTCCAAACATTCTGATCTGTTGTTCCATAAAGAAAGTAACAATTAGAATCTTCATCTTTCAGGATAAAGGGGTCACGAATACGAATGTCATTTTTAGTAAGCATTTTTCCTCTCCTATCTATAAAACTAAGTCAAATGGGGCGTTTCGATTACAAATAAGGATATTATCTACTAATTCCAATTTAGCCACCTGAATCGATGATTTTCTAGTTTTATAGGAAGGCTCGGCACCTTCAACTCTTTGGGGATGGGTAAAATAAAAGATATAGGCATCGTCCCCGCTAACATGGACATCTGCGTGCAAACCGATCGTTCCATCATCTTCACGTGTACCGCTTTCATTTAATATTATCCCGTTCCTTACCCATTGCTCGCCATCGCTAGACTGATATACACCAAGTCCTGACCATTGATCAATGATCATCCAATAGGAATTCTTCCAATAGAATACATTCGGACCTTCATGGGGAAAACCGGTAATCACAGGACCTGCTACCTCCCAATGAAATAAATCAAGGCTATCAGCGGCATAGGTATGAGAGTGATTGGCTTCATCTTTATACCACATGCGCCAAGTCCCATTTGGCAGTTTATGAATTCCAGCATCAATCACGTATTCGGAGCTTAATTTTAATTCAGATTCATAGTTCCAATCCCATAGGTTGGTACTTGTATAGTGAATAATCTTTCTCTTATGACCACTCCAGTCAGTCGGAACACCTTGAATATAACTGACGTACATATGATAGCAACCATCATGCGAGATGATTTCTGGTGCCCAGAATGTGTTCCTGCCCCGTTCAAAATCAAGTCCCTCAATCACGCCGCGATACGTCCAACTCCTGCCTCCGTCAGAGGAGGAGGCAATTCCAAGATCGGTCCCATGAACCCAGGCATTTTTTTGGCCCTCAACAGTTGCCCGTCTATTTGTATAAATAAGCCACCATTCATTCGCTTCATGATTCCAAATAATCACTGGATCGGCGGCACCATCATAAATCGGATCCCTAAATAGGGGTGCATTTGGTACATTCAATGAACTAAAACCCCCTTTTTCTTAACCAAGCTTCACAAATCTCAGGCCAAGCTTTTACTTCAGGATTCTCCTCAGCCATCCCTAATCCATGTCTGCCGCTTTCGAATACATGTAAGTCAAACGGAATTTTATGCCTTCGTAATCCAGCTGCAAAAAGCAAACTATTTTCAACATCTACTGCAGCGTCATCAGCAGTATGCCATAGAAAAGCAGGAGGAGTATCTTCCGTAATTTGTGTTTCATTGGAAAGCAGGTTAATCATTTCTGAACTTGGATTCTCACCAAGTAAATTGATCCTGCTTCCTTCATGTGTATGTTCTCCCATGGTGATGACTGGATAACACAAGACCATGAGATCAGGACGCGAACTAATACGTTCAATGTGATCCTCTGCCAGTTTATTTCCTAAGTCAAAATGGGTTCCAGCGGTTGAAGCTAAATGCCCGCCTGCCGAAAAACCAAGTATACCAACTCGATTTGCGTCTATTTTCCACTCAGAAGCATGATATCTTACCATCCGAATAGCTCTTTGGGCATCGACCAATGGGATTGGATGACTAAATGGAGCGACTCGATAATGGAGCACGATGGCTGATATGCCGATGGAATTTATCCACTGTGCGACTGGATATGCCTCATGGTCTGCACGCCGAGCGTAGCCGCCTCCAGGAGCGATTATCATAACTGGTAACGGCCCATCTCCATCAAGTAAAAAGGGCTCGAAACTAGGACAATCTGTGTTAAATTCATTTGCCTCTAGTTTTACATTATCCCATAATGCTATCTTCCCTCTTGTATTAACTCCTAGACTGTCCATACATTTACCCCACTTTCAATTCGTATTATCTGTGTTAAACTCTCTAAAGCCATTGTTACTCCTACCTCTCTAAGATGACGGGTGCTCCAGTCATGGCAGATTGTGCAGCTGCAATAGTGATCCGATGTGTTTTAACAGCATCACTATAGGTTGATAATATTGGGCTTGAATCCCCTGTTTTGACAGCATTTAAGAATAGTTCATTTTCAACTTTGTATGGATCCAATTGATTCCTATATTCGCTTATCTCCTGACCCCGAATATCTCTTAATTGATTGGAACTAATTTCAATTACCCCTTGATTCGTATATACTTCTAGCCCTGCCTTGTTTGATTCAGGGAGAATACAGGTATTTGAGATATTTGCCACGATTCCATTATTCAATTTTAGAATCACAGTTCCTACATCTGAAACAGTGGTCCCCTCCACTTTTTCAGACATCATTCTGCTGCTATAAGCAGCATAGACTTCTTTCACTTCACCGCAGAGAAAACGTAAAAGGTCGACAATATGGGTGGTTTGTTCAATAAATTGTCCTCCAGAACTTTTAACGTCTCTCCACCAAGGAACCATCGGCATCCCCCCCATCCAATAACCAAGGGCCATCCCAACTTGGCGCTCCTTTAGCATGCCTTGAGCCTTTTTAGAAATATCCATATAACGCCAATGATAACCTACAGAAGTAACAAGGTTCTGCTCTTCAATCTTTCTAGCGATTTCAAATGGCTCATCATTAATTCCTAATGGTTTCTCTACAAAAAAAGGGATTTTTCTTTCTAGTAATGCTTTTTCAATGGCTCCATGAGCCATTGGCGGTACACATATATAAACAGCATCTAGACTTTGTTTATCTAGCATTTCCTCTATGTTTGAATACCCCTTTGCATTGGACCATTTTCTAGCTTCAGTCTCCGCTTTTTCTAGACTTGTTCCACAAAATGCCGTAACATCTACTCCGTCCATTGCTCCTAATATATTTGCATGCTTATTTGTAAACCAGCCAGTGCCAATGAATCCAATTTTCATCTGTTCCAATTCCTCCTTTATGAAATAATAATGAAAGGGAGAGACAGGAGTCCCCTCCACCATCTCTCCCTTTCATTATTATTTAATTTAGTATTAACTTTGATTTTTGATTAATTTTTTCAAAGGCAGTGGTTGCAGGTTTCATAATAAATAAGGCTAATAGATTTCCACTGTATAATATACAAATAGGCGGAGCATAAGAAAGGACAAAACATATTCCAAAACTGCCAATCAACATATAGAAGGTCGAAAGTGGATTCATAATCATCACAAAGAAGGAGTTTTTAATAACCTGGCTTAGCTTCATATCATAATGGACAAAAATAGGAATGATATAAAACAGCATGGAAATAAAAATGAATGTGATGATGAAAAATGGAACATATAAAATAGAAGCAAAACTGTTCTCGGCTAGTTGAACAAACCGAAAATCTATAAATAGAATAATACCAACAATAGAAATCATCAATCCGAGAAGATTACTCTTAAAGAATTCCTGCTTATATGCAGTCCAAAAAGTCTTAAAAATAGACATTTCATCGTTACCTAGCATCCATTTACGAGCGACTGCAAACATTGCCACCGTTGCAGGAAAAAATCCAAAGATGACCAAACCTAGAAGTGAAAATGATATCCATAGTAAATTTAAGAATGCTAGTCTTGAAATCCACTCAAGCAATTTATTTAAACTTTCCATAAATCCAGAAGTGTCCATTTGTAATCCTCCTTAAACACATGTACCCTAATTTTTAAACTACTGTAACTTTGCCACTTCCATTTAGGGTACGAAGTGGCAAAGTTTTAAGGTTGACTTTTTTATTAACATGTTATCCCTTTAACCCACTCGTACTGATTCCTTCAACAACATGGCGTTGGAAGAGGAAGAAGATGACGAATACTGGAATTAAGGTAACAACTGACATCGCAAACATTGCGCCCCAGTTAGATACAGTTTCATTACTTAAGAACATATTTAATGCCATTGAAACAGTATACTTTGTCGGGCTATTCAAATATAATACTGGCCCTAACAGGGATTCCCACGTCCAATAGAATGAGAAAATCGCTGCTGTCGCTAAAGATGGTTTGATTAATGGCAAGATAATCTTCGTGAAAATCTTGAAGGTTCCACAGCCATCAATTATCGCCGCTTCATCTAGCTCTCTTGGAATCGTCCGTATAAATTGAACTAAAAGGAAGATAAAGAACGGGTGTCCAAAATATGCTGGTATTGCAAGTGGCTTAATAGAGTTAAGCCATTCAAGTTTCGCAAAAATGATATATTGCGGTACCATTAATACATCATGTGGAAGCATCAAGGTAACCATCATTAATCCAAACCAAAGTGCTTTTCCTTTAAACTCTAATCGTGCAAAACCAAAGGCAATGAATGCTGATGATATTACTTGTCCAATTAAGGTAATGACTACTAGAATGGCAGTATTTTTGATGAAAACACCAAATGAATTACCGCCAATCCCTTTCCAGCCGTCTACAAAGTTCGTCCATATCCATGTTTCTGGAATCAGTGATTTAGCTGTAATAAAGATAGTATCACTTGGTTTAAATGAGCTCATCACGAGCCAAATAACTGGATAAAGCATTAAAATCGCAAAACCGCCGACTAGTATATGATATATCCACCATCTTGGTGATTTTAACTTCGATGTCATTGTTATTTGCCTCCTTCTGATTCATAGTGAACCCAATATTTTGATGTCGTAAAGATAAGGATTGTTAAAATTCCTACGATAATAAGCATGATCCAAGCCATTGCTGAAGCATAACCCATATTAAAGAACTCAAAACCTTGAATGAATAAGTATAGTGAATAAAGAAGAGTTCCGTCTAACGGGCCGCCAGTACCTTTAGAGATAATAAATGCTGGTACGAATGTCATAAAAGCACCAATTGTTTGCATAACTGTATTGAATAAAATAACTGGGCTTAGCATTGGAAGAGTGATTTTGAAGAATTGTTGTATTCCATTTGCTCCGTCAACACTAGCTGCTTCATAATAACTTTTCGGAATACCTTTTAATCCAGCTAAGAAGATCAGCATCGAGGAACCAAATTGCCATACTGACAAGAAGATGAGCATCCATAATGCCGCAGTCGGATTACCAAACCATTTAACGATTGGGAGTCCAATTAAATCAAGTAAAATGTTGACAATACCTAAGTCACCAAAAACATTACGCCACATAATCGCAACGGCAACGCTTCCTCCAATTAGAGAAGGTAAATAGAACAGTGAGCGGTAGATTCCAACTGCTCTTGAAGTTGTATTTAAAATGATTGCAATTAATAGTGCAAATGCAAGTCTTAAAGGTACCCCAGCAAGCACATAAATGAGTGTTACTTTTAATGATTGCCAATAGCGAGGGTCGGCAGTAAACATTTTTTTATAGTTTTCTAAGCCTATCCATTGTGGTGCTGCAAATAGGTTATAATTTGTAAATGATAAATATAAAGAGGCTATGATAGGAATTAATGTAAAAGCAAGGAATCCAATAATAAACGGACTGATAAACGCATATCCTGTTAAGTTTTCCTTGATGGCGCGATTTCGTTTGGTAACAGTTCGAATCGTGATATCCGCATTTACATTTTCCTTTATCACACGTGTACTCATTTATTCATCTCCTTATGCTTTAGATTCATTCCCTAAGATGAAAGGACGATAGCTGACCTAAGAAAGTGATCAGCTATCAAAGTGGAAATTATTTTTTGTTTTGCGCTAAGACGCTTTCAGCTTGTTGTCTAAACTGTTTTGCTGCATCTTTCACTGATAGATTTCCATAAGCCATTTGTTCTGCTAAACTGTCAAGAGTTTCAATCACTTCTCCGGCACCAACTGGGTCTGGACCGTCGAATTCTGAGCTATTTCCTTCTGCCCAATCTACATAGTCAAATACTTGAACTTGTGCTGGTGAAAGTAGTGGCTTTAATGCTTCTTTAACAACGGAAGAACCAGGAACACCACGGTCACCAAGATTTAATTTGTTCGCTTCGATATCATTGATCATAAAGTCAATAAACTTTGCAGCTTCTTCTTTATGCTCTGAGTTATTTCCAACTGACCAGAACATACTTGGTTTTAAATATAAACCTTTGTCACTGTCAGGACCTGGCATTGGAGCAATCGCTAATTCACGATTTGCAACTTGTTGAATACCTACAAACTGGTTAGACCATTGCCAGATACCAATTGCATTCTGTGTAACTACAGGATCATCTTCAATCCCTTTCAACTGTGCTAAGAAATCAGGTGTTGGAACCGCTTTATCCTTTACCAATCCAGATGTCATGTTGAAGAATTCTTCGAACAATTTATCATCCTTATAACCTAGGGAAGCTCCATCTTTGCTATAAAGTGATTTCCCTTGTGTTCTTAGGAAGTAATTGAAGAATACATCTGCTTTCATTCCAGTATCCATAAATACGCCAGCAGCTTTTGCTTTTGCCGCAATTTCTTTGTAATCATCCCAAGTCCAATCTTCAGGGATAGAATCTACACCAGCTTTTTTAAGTACTGCAGGATCATGATGGAAACCAACAACGTTTACACCAGCGTTAATACCATAAAGCTTGTCACCAAGTTTACCGCCATTAATGATGTTATCAGCAATATCTTTTGTATTGATTTGTTTATCCACAAATGGAGTTAAATCAGCAATTTGATTATTTTGTGCATACTGTGAGAAGTATGATAAGTCCATTTGGATAATGTCTGGAAGCTCATTTGCTGCTGCTTGTGGAGCTAACTTTTTCCAGTAGTCATCCCAAGCAGCATATTCAGCTTCGATTTTTACGTTTGGATTTTTTTCTTCATACATTTTAATAATTTCTAGGGTATAATCATGTCGTGGTTGCGATCCCCACCATGCAATTCGAAGAGTAACTTTTTCATCTTTTTTGTCTTCTTTAGGTTTAGATTCTTCATTGCTTGTTGAACTGCTGCCGCTACATGCTGCTAATGAAAAAACTAGAACAAATGAGAATAATAAAACTAAGATTTTTTTCATTTTTTCTCCCCCTTATTTTTCACACTTTTATGTAAGTGTTTACATTTATTATTATAAGGCTCAACTCCATATTGCCTGAATCCAAATTTCCGCTTTGTTTGTTTAAAAATCAGACTTTTCATTTAAAATAGAAAAAAGCTCCCGTGAAACAAGCAGTTTATCGCTTGTTCGCGGGAGCTTTTTTATAAATTGATAGATCAATTCTTGTCTGAAAGGATTTTAGTTGCCTCACTTCTAAATATTTTTGCCCCTTCATGTGGTGTAATTTTCTTAAATAGTATTTGTTCTGAAACATCCTGTAACTTTTTCACTACCTCAATACTGCCAAGTGGGTCTGCTTTATCTACATTTTTGCTTGTGTTTTTAGCTTTATTTACGTAATCGAATACCTTTTTCTGATTTTCGGATAAATCTTCTTCTATTTTCTCTACTACCTTTGAAGAAATAGGAACCCCCCTTTCTCCTTTTATAACGCTATTTGCTTGAATATCATTTACAAAGAAATTAATAAATAGAGCAGCTGCCTCTTTATTCTTTGAACTTTTAGCCATTGAAAAAAGCATACTAGGCTTCACAGTAAGTCCCAACTCTTGACCAGGTCCTGGAGGTGGAATAAGCTCGAGCTGACGGTTTGCTGCTTTCAAGTATCCGAAGTATTGGTTGGAATAGACCCATTGCATCGGTGACTGCCCCGTTACGATCAACTCATCTTCTATTCTTTTAATCTGTTCTGTAACATCCGCTCTTGGGAAGGCACCTTTTTCCAACAATCTTAATTGCATCTCGAAATAATCAATAAACAATTGATCATCATCATAACCTAATCCATTTCCATTCTTATTATATAAATTCATTCCATTTGTCCGTAAGTAATAAGAAAAGAATACATCCGGTGATTTCATTCCGTTTGTACCATAATTACCAGTTTCTTTGTGAACCTGCAAGACCATTTCTTCAAAATCGCTCCAAGTCCAATTTGGCAATGGATAACTACCGATTGCTGACGAAAGTAATTCACGATCTACGATTATTGCAGGTGCATTTATTCCTAATGGCAATCCATACAAGTTACTGTCAATTTTCCCACCAGAAAGAATTCTCTCACTAATCGAATCTGTTTTAATCACATCTTGTTCAATAAACGGTGTTAAATCCTCAAGCAAATCATTATCACTATAGGGTCTTAGATAGAGCAAATCCATTTGGACAATGTCAGGAAGCTGATTGGCAGCTGCCTTCGGAGCTAGCTTTTTCCAATAATCATCCCAATTTGCGTATATAGGATCAACATGAATATGTGGATATTTTTCCTCAAATAATTTAATTACTTCTAAGGTATAATCATGTCTTGGTTGTTCGCCCCACCAGGCAATTTTTAAAGTAATTTCCTTTTTACCTTTACTCGGGGCGGAATTTACTCTATCAATTTCTCCACAACCACCAGCGAAAAGTACCATTACTAGGGACAAAGTTGAAAACAATAGTTTTTTCATCGTTTTTTACCCCTTTTTCTATTTTTACAACCCTTGTAAGGATTCTCTTTTGTATTCTGATGGAGTAAAACCTGTATGTTTTTTAAATACCTGACTAAAATATTGAGGGTTTTCACCATAACCAATTTTTTCAGCGATTTCAAATACTTTTACATCGCTTTCCTTTTCAATCAGACTAATGGCTAATTCAATTCTTAATCTCGTTATATAATTTGAAAACTTTTCACCTGTTTCTTTCTTAAAAAGCTTCCCTAGGTAATCTGCATTCATATATAACATTTCATTTGCGACCCAATGTAACGATAAATTTTGATTTCCAATATACTTATGAATCGTCTCAATGACTTTATTTATTATCGTTGAATGTTTATTATTATTTTGATCAAAGAATGATAGTGTAATTTCTTGGGCAACGCTTTCAAAAAAGGCTCTCAGATTTTGAATTGTGTCTATTTCTAGTAACTGCGTTAACTTTGTTAAATACGTATTCATTTCTTTAGGTTCACATAACCGTATCATCGCATTAAATAACTGGATGACATATGACTTGGTGATATTGATATCAAGCCTTAAATCTATTAAATGAGTAAAAAATGTCATTATTTCTTTATTTACATCTATCCAGGAACCAGACTTCACTAATCGACAAAAGGTTTGGTCATCAAAATAGAATTCTAATTCACCTGATGTGTTTTGATAGGAGATGTCTTTCTTTGTAATAATTCCTCCTTCTCCTAAATAAAATCGGTAAGTTAAACAATCAAGTGCTTCATTATATAATTTATTCGCATTACTGAGTTTTCCATTATCACTAATGGCCACGGTAGAATCAATTTGGTAATATTGATAGAATGTTTTTTTTATTTTTTCAATTTGTGCGTGAAGTTTTGGGTAATTACTATCATCTTCAAGTAGAAATAAAATGGTTTCCCCTACCGTACAACTAAGAATATAAGAATCAAAAATATGTTCAGCAATATTTTTCATTGCAAACATATGCTCAAATTCAAAATTCCCCTCGAGTTGAAATAACACTAGCCTTACACTGGGAGTATTTATATCTATATTAAATAGCTTTTGATAATACTCTAAATTTTTATTTTCATAATGATTGGTAATATAATCTTTCAGCAGCTGTTCTTTGGCATAGGGTAAAACACTCTCAAGAGTCCCTTTCATCTTCTGGATAAACTGTTCCCGATTTTGTATTTGTTTTAAATCCTCACAAATCTCGGTTACGGCATCCATAATCGTATTCTCGTTACAAGGTTTTAATAGGTAATGTTTCACTCCGTATTGCATTGCCTGTTTTGCATAATCAAATTCACTGAAGCCTGATAACAAAACGAATCGAATCTCAGGAAAAACACTATGAACCTTAGCAACCAACTCTAGGCCATTCATTCCTGGCATTTTGATGTCACTAATTACGATATCCGGCTTTTTTTGTTCAATTATGCTGAATGCTTCTATCCCATTTCTTGCGGTCCCGATCAAATTTGTGCCCATTGACTCCCAATTAATTACCTTGGACATTCCATCGGTAATGATTCTTTCATCATCTACTAACAATACCTTATACATGGTCTTCCCCCTTATTGAAAGGTAAAACAATGATAACCTTCGTTCCTTTATTAGGTTCGCTTTCAATATTTATTCCATATCTCTCCCCATAAGAGAGTTTAATTCTATCATTAATGTTCGATAAGCCGACCCCTTGACCTCGCGTCTTCACTTCACCCTTTTTTAACTTTTCAATGAAAGTAGTCTCCATTCCTGGCCCATCATCTTCAACAATTAGTTTTATCGTTTCTTTATCTACAATTGAATAAATACTAATTTTACATGGGTCAATCTTAGGCTCGAGCGCATAATGAATGGCATTTTCAACAAGTGGCTGCAACGTTAACTTCGGAATATAGAATCCAACAATATCTAAATCTACCTGCAAGTGAAAATCCAATCTGTCTTCAAAACGATATTTCTGAATAACCACATAATTTTTTACAACATTAAGCTCCTCTTCAATGGTAATCAGTGGTTGTTTTAAGCTAATTGAATTACGAAGCAAAAATCCTAGTGCTTCTACCATTTTAGAAATTTGTGACTGGCCATTGCCTTTTGCTAACCAATTGATAGATTCTAAGGTATTGTATAAAAAATGAGGATTTATTTGAGCCTGAAGTGCTTTAAACTCTGTCTCTTTAATCGTAAGCTGCTTTGAATAATTTTCATTTATAAGTTCATCGATTTGTTGAATCATTGTTTGGAAGTTTTGTTGGAGTTTACCAACTTCATCATCCTGAAATGCGGATGTTGTAAGTGCTTTCTTTCTAGCTTGCTTAAAATCGCCAACTTTTACATACTGCATGCCATCTACAAGATTCTCCAAAGGCAACGTTATGTTCCTAGCAAAACGAATACCAAACATTGTTACAACCACAAACATTAGGATAAAGATTATTATTAAGAAGGTTTTCACCATATTAATATTTTCAAAGATTTGATTATAGGGAATTACATTCAAATAACCCCAATCAAAGTAGTTGGATTTAATATGAACAAGAAAATAATTCTTTTTATCAATTTTTTTAAATTGATAGCCTGATTCTAACGCTTGAGAATCTATCGATATGGCTGCTTCTTTAAATACTAAGCTTGGTTCTTTCGGAAAAATAATATTGTTTTTTCTAACGATTAAGAATTCACCATCGCTTTTTCTAGATCCTTCTAAAATATTGGCTACAAGTTTGTCCATATTGAGATAGATGATGATTGTACCAAGGTTGTCAAAACTTAAGTTCCGAAACTGTCTTATTTCTCGTGCTGTAGCGAATATGAAATCATTTTTTTCTGGATTTAACCAAACATTACTGCCATTGGCCTTTATTGCCATTTTAGTAATATCCGTTTTTTGCTGTTGATTTAGTTTAAATGTCCTTGGTCCAACTATATACTCTTCTCCATTTACATCAACTAAATTAATAGATTGGATATATTCTTCCTTGTTAGCATAGCTTAATAGTTTATCCAACATGTTCGTACGCATACGAAATTTATCATATTCTGTACTATCTTCACTAATGGAAGATAAGTATTGTTGAATTTGTGCATCTGTCAATATATTGTAGGAAAGGTCCTCCAAATCCCTTAATTCACTCTCAATACTATTAGAAGATGTGCTTAGGACTTGAGAGGATTTGCTATATATTTGCTCATCGTAAATATGAAAAGCATACTGTAAACCGAAAAAAGCAAAGGAAAATGAAATAACCATAATCCATGACACGAGTAGGAAAAGTTTATATTTAATTTGTAAATTGGCATACTGCTTTTTTAGTCTATGAAGTAGCTTCTTCATTAGGAGTTCTCCAATTGTTTTATTTTTAAGGATGTGTAAGCGTAGTCAATACCAAGGTAAATAAATTTACTATATTTTACTAAAACTTTCCCGTAAATTACTTAAATTTTAACATTTACTTCGTGTTTTTCCTAGAGGTATTTTCCTTGAAATAAAAACAGCCCTCGAATAGTGAGGGCTTCTTCGTGCTATCCAACATCAAGGGATGCGAAATGGGATAAACACAATTTCCAATACTTTCCTCTCAATCTAATTAACTCTTCATGTGTTCCTTCCTCTATGATTCTACCTTTTTCAATGAATAAGATTCGTGTCGCATTTTGAATGGTAGAAAGGCGGTGAGCGATAATAAAAGAAGTTCTCCCTGCAAGCAGAATTTCGAGTGCCTTTTGTAAAGCAAGTTCTGTCTCGGTATCAATGGAAGAAGTTGCCTCATCTAAAATAAGGATTTTAGGATCTGCCAATAATGCCCTTGCAAAGGAAATGAGTTGTCTTTGCCCATTCGAAAGCATTGTTCCTCTTTCATTCACTTCGGTTAAATATCCTTTCTCTAACTGAACAATAAAATGGTGTGCTTGAACTGCTTTTGCGGCTTCCTTGACTTCCTCGTCTGTTGCATCCAGTCTTCCATAGCGGATATTATCCATTATGGTCCCAGAAAAAATAAAAGGGTCCTGCAGCATGATACCCATTTGCTTTCTTAGTGAGTTTAGTGAAACAGACTTTATGTTGATATCGTCAATTTTTATTTCACCGCTATTAACATCATAAAAACGACTAATTAAACTAACAATCGTTGTTTTTCCTGATCCTGTTGGACCCACAAGCGCGATGGTTTCACCTGGATTTACTTTGATATTCACTTGGTCCAAGTTCTTTCCATTGCTTTCATATCCAAAAACAACGTTTTCAAAATCAACCTTCCCTTTAATAAATGGAAGTTCTTTTGCATTGTCTTCACTGATAATGGTCGGTTTTTCGTCCATCATTTCAAAGATACGTTCTAAATAAGCCATTGCATTAATAATGGCATTGTAGAAGTTTCCAATATTCGCCAACGGCATCCAAAACATCCAGATATAACCAATAAACGCAATCATTGCACCGACCGTTACGCCTTGGCCTATCATTGATATACCTATTACATAAATAAAAGAAACGGTTAAGACAGAGATATTTTCAATCGCTGGCCAGAGCAGGAATTGAATTTTAACAGCCTTGATCCATGAACCCCGGTATCCATTCGAAACATCATGGAATATTCTTCTATTTTCTTGTTCACGAACAAAGGCTTGAGTTACTTTCATTCCATTGATGCTTTCATGTACATATGCATTCATATTGGATACTTTATTGCTTAAATTTTGCCAAGCCTTTCGCTGTGCATTTTTTATTAAGAAGATAATGCCTGCGAGGATAGGAAAACCAGCCATCGCAAACAAAGTCAGCTTCACGTCGATTGCAAGCATAAAGCCTATAATAACTGAAAGGCTGAATAAGTCTGTAATTAAGTTAATTAAACCATTTGATAACAGATCACTCAAAGAATTTACATAATTCACTACCCGAACTAATATTTTCCCATGTGGCCGGCTATCGAAAAAGGAAAATGATAGTTTTTGCAGATGTGTGAATAAATCTTTGCGGATATTTTCTATGATACTGTGACCAATTTCTGACATCATTCGTATTCTATACTTCATGCACACACCCGTGATGATTAGAGCGAATAAATAAATTCCGGAAAGTGTTGCAAGTCCGACTATATCCTTGCTTGGTATCTCCTCATCAATTGCCTGCTTAATTAAGTATGGTCCAATAAGATTTGCACTGCTTGCAATGAGCATGATTAAAACAGTCAGCAGTATTTTCTTTTTATATGGTTTAATATACAATAGTAACCTTTTCAAATGGACCAAATTAAAAGGAGTATCCAGTTCTTCATCAATATTAAATTTATTTCGTGCCATTGTTCTCACTTCCTTGCCATTAGGTGCATATCAAAATTCCCATACTGGTTTTGATAAACGTTATAATAGTATCCTCTTTGTTCCAGTAATTCTTCATGCTTTCCTCTTTCAATAATTCTTCCATTTTCCATCACTAGGATTATATCTGCCTCTTTTACTGAGGATATCCGATGCGCAATGATAAAACAGGTTTTGCTCTCTTGAATTTGCTTTAATGTATTTTGAATTTTTTCTTCTGTTTCCATATCAACACTAGATGTCGTATCATCAAGAATTAGAATGGCTAGATCTTGCATCAATGCACGTGCAAGAGCAATCCTTTGTTTCTGCCCTCCAGACAATCCAACTCCCCTTTCACCTATAATGGTGTCATACCCTTGCGGCATATGGGTAATGAAATCATGTGCCTCCGCCATTTTTGCTGCAGTCTGGACCATTTCAAGTGAAGCTTTTGGATTTCCATAGGCAATATTTCCTTCAATGGTATCGGAGAATAAAAAGATATCCTGCATCACCATCGCCATATTCGCTCTTAGTTTGTGGAGATCCCAATCCTTGACATTGACCCCCGCTACTTTAATTTCCCCACTGGTGGTGTCATAGAATCTGCTTAGCAAATTTACTAATGTAGACTTGCCGGAACCTGTGGGTCCAATAATTCCTACTGTCTGCCCTGTTCTAGCTTTGAAGCAAATATCTTCTAACACCATACCTTCTCCATAACTAAAATAAACATGTTCAAATTCCACATTACCAATACTTTCTGGCATACTGCTTTTTTCAGAGCCATTGGTAATTTGTGAGTTAGTGAGTAGAAGGTCCTCCACTTTTTCAGCAGAGGCGATAAATCTTTGAACATCATTGATCAACCATCCTGCCATCCTCATGGGGTTATTTATAGCCCATATTAAGGAATTAAACATAACCAATTCCCCAATTGTAAGGGAACCGCTAATCACCATAAATCCGCCAGCCAAAATCATGACTACTGTTAGTACACCTGCAAGTGAGTCTAGAATCGGTAAGTACTTTTCCCAAACCTTTGCGGAGTTCAGATTTCTTGCCTTAAAAGCTTTGTTTTCCACTGTAAATTTATCAATCTCGAAGTTTTCCTTTGCGAAAGCTTTTACAACACGGTTTCCCGAGATATTTTCTTGGACGACAGAGTTTAGTTTAGCGAATTGATTCCTGATTTCCGTAAAGGTTGGCTTCACATCATTTGATAAACGAACAGCAAAAAATCCAATAATCGGAGTAATCGCCAAAATGGCTAACGCTAACGGCGGATGGATAGAAACCATAAATACGATTGCAAAGAGTAAGATCATACTATTTTCAAAGATCATATAAATTGTCCATGCCGTAAAATGTCTAATGGCTTCCATGTCACCTGTCATTCTTGCCATTATGTCCCCTGTTTTTGTGCGGTCATAAAAACTAAAATCTAATTTAAGAAGTCGGTCATAGAGATTTTCTCTCATTTTAAAGATTACATTCTGTGATAATTTCTCAAACATAATTTGGTATCCATATCTCACCGAGGTTCTTATAACCGTAAAACCTATCATTAAACCAATGAATGGCCATAACGAATTCTTTTCCTGACCGTACATGACATCATCTACGATTCTTCCCGCCAAATAAGGATTTACCATATTTAGGGCAGAAACAATTAAAGCCAAAAGCAGGCCGATAAACAATCTTATTTTATAATTACGGATATAACTCCATGCCCAACGTAAACTTTGCATAAACCTCTCTCCCCTCCAAACATAAATACATACTATTTTCGTTACAGTTCAGTTATGTATAAAACAATCTATTTTTTAGAAAAGACCACCAACAAAGTGTCAGTGGTCTTGCTCGTTCCTTAAACGGCATTCTGTTGTTTCTTAATTTTTGAAAAAGCAAAAAAGGATGCCCACATGATAACGAATGATAAGATACTTGCACTAAATAATGGAATTAAACCGGGTATTGTTGTCATTAAAAGATATACCGCGAAAGTTCCAATCACCATCAATGCTGTAGAAAGCGGATTCATTAGCATGATCATGAACGCATGTTTGATTACCTGGTGAATCTTAAGGTCAAAATGGACAAACGTTGGGAAAACATAAAATATGGTTAAGATATAGCCTAAAGCAACCATAAGGGTTGGATAATACAGCAGAGTAATAAGTCCTGTCGCGCCTCTCAAAAAACTAATATCAATATATAAGATATAGGCTGAAACAATTAAAATAAGCCCTAAAAGGTTACTTTTTAAAAATTCACTTTTATACGATTCCCAAAAAGTCTTAAAGATTGGAATTTCATCTTTATCCATCAGTATTTTCCTAATAATAACAAACATAGCTGTTGTCGCAGGAAATAAACCAAATAGGATTAAACCAAGAAATGTAAACGCAATCCATAAAAGATTGATATAGGCTAATTTCATCAGCCAATCACAAAGTGAGTAAAATCCTCCGATAGCTCCCTTCATCTGCATCGTTGTCTCCCCCTATCTATGAACGTACTCATACTTCGATAACACTACTTATTGTTACCAGTTTTCAAAGTCGCTTGGTGTACGGTTAAATTTGAATAAGCAGCTTTCATAGGTGCCATCTGCCGGAAGCCTATTTTCCCGCCACCAAAAATTGGCCCAAAGCTGACTCCATCATCTTCCCATTCCAGTACCGGTAAATCATTGATTGAAAATTGTACAAGACCCTCATATTTCACGAGTTTCATATAATATGGAGGAATGGAATCACAGGCCGGAGGAAGTGGGTCTGCACCAGCTGCAACGAGGTGAAATCCATAACTTTTCCGCAAGTTACATGTACGAAAAGCTCTTTCATCCGGATGCTTATGCCTAAAATAGGATAAGTGGAGAGCATTTATGGCACCTGAATGATACTCAGGGTATTTTCCGTTACGAGCTGGCAAATCTGTGGAAAAAAGATCCTCTCCCCTTCTCCCAGCAGCTGCAAAAAATATCATACAAAGTCCTGGTTCTCGGACAGGATAAAACTCCCACTCAATGATAATCTTATCTGGAAAATCAATTGGACACCAAAAAACCCAATGAGCGTCGTCCCCATAAATATCGGGGTCTAATTCATTTTCTAAGTGTAAGCGACTATCCTTAAAGCTATGCTTAGCTGATCCTTCTAATTTCCAATCCTCAATATCAGTTATGTTTGAAAGAGGATTGTGATATAGACATTCGCCTCTTTCAAATTGTTTATATAACATTTTCTAAACACCTTCTCCTAACTAAATCTTTATAAAAAATATAAAATTAACATGACTTTCCAGCAACCATACTTTTTTGCAAAGAATAAATTTCAATAAAAAATGATGGTATTAAAAACCACTACCATCATTTTCTACCTTTATTTGACTGTCAACCTGATTCAGTTTTCGGTATTGGCTTGGCGGTATACCGATTTGTTTTTTAAATATCCGATTAAAATAACTGTGTCTATATCCTACACCTTCTGCTATGTCGTTAATTTTCATATCAGAATTTATCAGAAGTTCTTTCGCCTTTTCAATTCTTAATTGTGTTAGATAATCAATAAAGTTAATTCCGACCATTTGTTTAAAAGCCTTACTTAAAGAATAAGGGTTTGTACCTACCTCGTCTGCACAACTTTCCAAGGAAATGTCATCCGCATAACTGTCCTGTATTTTGGTGACAACTTTTTCAATTACCCGTTTTAATTCAATATTCATCCTACCCTCTAACTTCTGTATATACGGACCGATTACATCATCAGTAAACCATTTAATGATTCTTTCCGTATCCCGAATTTGAGAAAGCTCCTCATACATATTTTTCCCTTCGAACAGTTCATGAGGATGTATTCCGGAATGAAGTATTTCATGCTGAATACTACTATAAAGCTGCACAATCCCCTGATGAATATTGATTTCATTAATGCCCTTTTCCGTTAATTCTTGCAAAAATGGTCTAATTAAATTCTCAACCTCTGCAGTATGACCCATTCTTATCGCTTGAATAATTTCTTTTTCGATCGCAAATGGATAGTGGATTTGGTTGATATTCCCTGACCTTTCATGCTCCATCAGATCAATAACCTGATTACTATTTTCAAATAATCTAAACCGCTTTCCGCTACGAACTTCTTCAAATATATAAGGAATTTTTTTAAGACTATCCGTTGGTTCACTAATTGTAACAGTTACTTGCATCTGTAATATTTCATTTATCGTTTTTGTTGCTTTATCAGCAAAGAGATGTAATTCCTCCCTGAATGAATCGTTATTTAGATGGATCACCAATACGCCTACTGATAAATCCGTAAATTTTAGAATATTAAACTGATCAAACATTTCGTTTGCCAGTTCCTCCATTATGTTTGCTGCCGTAAATGTAACGAGACTCTCATCATTATTTGAGAATGATTCACCTAAACCTGTCAGTTGAATTTCAAGTGCTGTAAAAGATTTCCTTTCTAACTCCCAGCCATAATTCTCCATTCTTACCCGCAAATCTTCTTCTGTATGATGATATAAATATCCTTGGATTAATTGGAGAATAAAACTGCTTTTGATTTGAGTTACCTGCTCGACTAAACGTGACTGAAGCAGATCACTTTTTTGTGATAAATTTTTCATTTGCTGTTCAATTACTGTAAATACGTCCCGACCTTTACCTCTCCATAATCCTTCTTCCTCATGCCCTAAATTTTTTAATAGTTTATTAATAGGAGAATATATCCGATTTGACGTGAACCAAGATAATATAAATGCAAGAATAAGTGCTGTTATACTAAAAATCAATATCAACCTAGAAACGAATACCAATGGAGCAGTAATAGAAGACATCGGCGCAGCTGAAACATATGTCCAATCCGAATCTATTCTAGTAAATTGACCATAGGAGATAGAATACATTTTTTTATTATGTTTTATTTGGAAAGACCCATCAGTATTTTTGTGTTTTTCCATTTCTTTCTGTAATACATTTATAAAGGTAGAGTCCTTTGTGCTGTTTGATGAGAGTAAAATTTCGTTTTCTCCATCTAAAATGAATGTTGCCCCCTTATCATAAGGGGTTAATGTCTTTAGTAGTTGCAGTGCTTTATGCTGATCAATTGTAACAATGATGGAGCCGAATGGATCCTTGCTTGTTGCGGGAATGCTGTGAATAAATGCAAGCGTTTTCTTTTTAGATCCTGCTTCTACCGGATACTCAGCCCAGTGTAGTTTTTTACCATTACTTAAACCTTCATGGTAAAACCTTTTTGACTTATCATCTAGTACATTATATTCGCTATTAAATAAAATTGGCTTCTCGCGTTCAATATATAAATCTACTGTTTTTATAAGATTATGACTTCCCTGTAATAACAAAAGTGTTTTAGAAATATCATAGGTTTCCGTAAACTGCCTGACAAAATCGATATTCCTTAATGATTCTCCAAATCTCGGCTCAAATGCCCAATGTGATGTAGAGTATTCCAAATACTTGAACTGCTCATCAATATTTTTTGCTCTCTGCTCGATTTGACTAGTATGTAATATTCTTAATTCATCTTCCACTTTCCCAACAGCAAACAAATAAATACATAGACCAGTGATTAAGCCTGGGATACTCGCAATTAGCAAGATTAAAATAAAACTATTACGATGAAAACTACCTCTCCATTGAAGCGTTTTTAGTTTTGAACTTATGTTTTTAAATCTCACTAGTACACCTCCGCATCTGGAACTTTGCAAAAACTCGACTGTAACCAATTATGGCATATTTACATCAAAAATGAAGGCGCTTTAATAAAAATGTCTGAATTTTCACTATCAATGTCTGATTTTTTACTATTATGTCTGATTTTTGTAAACACAAAGGACCATTTGCATTGAATGAAACCTATCATCCAATGCAAATGGTCCTATTAATTACTTTAAAATACTTCTTCATTTATCCTTTAACCGAACCTAATAACATACCTTTTGCAAAGTGTTTCTGTAGGAAAGGATAAACAATTAAGATAGGTAAAGTGGCTACAACAACCACCGCAAGTTTTAATGATTGATCAGGCGGTTCCACAAAGTTCGCACTTGCAGATGCTGCATCGCCAAGTTGTGCCTGTGATAGAATAATAATTTGTTGAAGCAAAACTTGTACCGGCCACTTGGCACTGTCCGTAATGTATAACAAAGCACTGAAAAAGTCATTCCAAATGGCTACCGCATAGAACAAAGCAAAGGTAGCAAGAACTGGTTTCGAAAGCGGCAGCATAATCCGCCAAAAGATTCCAACCTCGGAACATCCATCAATCTTAGCCGCTTCTTCTAATTCAATCGGGATATTTTGAAAGAATGTTTTAACGATAATTAAGTTAAAAGGATTAATCGCAATCGGCAAAATTAACGCCCAGTAAGAATCTAATAATCCTAATGATTTTACCACGATATATCCTGGAATCATTCCTCCACTGAAGAGCATTGAGAAAACGATTAGGTTCATAAAGAAGTTACGGCCCATCAACGTTTTTCTTGATAATGGATAAGCCATTGAGAATGTAAAGAATAAGCAAACCAATGTTCCTACTAAGGTAACACCGATGGATACTAGGATACTTCGAGTAAAAGTATCTGTTGAAAAGATATATTCATAAGCTGTAAGTGTAAAAGTTTCTGGAAAGATAAAGAAACTTCTCCTTGTTAATTCTGCTTCCGTTGCAAAGGAACCAGCAATAATGTAAAGGAATGGGCATATCATAATCAATCCAATGATCCCCATAAGAATAAAATTAAATACATCAAATACTCTACCAGCAGGAGTATTATGCATTTTTGGCATCGACATTCTTTCCACCTCCTAAATCATAAAACCTTAAAAAATTCCGTCCTGCCCCATCTTTTTAGCCAATTTATTAGCACCTAAAACGAGGACTACACCTACAATTGCTTTAAATAATCCTACTGCGGTACTATAACTATAAGCCCCTTGGGTAATACCCACAAAGTAAACATACGTGTCAAAAACATCCGCTACACTTCGATTGAGGGAGTTACTCATAAGGAAGATTTGTTGGAAACCTGTATCAAGAAAATTACCAAGTCGTAAGATTAGTAGAACAACAATCGTGCTTCTTACAGCCGGAAGAGTCACGTGCCATAATCTTCTCATTCTTCCTGCCCCGTCTACTATTGCCGCTTCATATTGCTCCTTATCGACAGAAGCAAGCGCTGCTAAGAAAATAACCGTACCCCAGCCTGATTCTTTCCAAATGATTTGTCCCATAATAAGTGGACGGAACCATTCTGGAGAGGAAAGGAAGTTAATTTCTTTCCCATAAAAAAGTGAAACGATTTCGTTTACTACACCACCGCTAGTGGTAAAAAAGATGTACGTGATACTTGCGATAATTACCCATGACATAAAATGTGGGACATAAATAAAGGTTTGCACCACACTCTTATATGCTTGCAATCTTAGTTCATTTAATAGAAGAGCCAAAATGATTGGCGCAGGGAAAAAGAATACTAAGTCCAGACACGCAAGAATAAAAGTATTTTCTAGTAATCTAAAGAAATCAGGGTTTTTGAAGAAATCGATAAAATTTTCAAAACCCACCCATTTACTACCGAAAACTCCTAGAAATGGAGAGTAGTCTTGGAAGGCAATGACAATTCCCCACATGGGAAGATATTTAAAAATAATAAAATAAGCTAAGCCTGGAATTAAGAGCAGGTAGAGCCATTTATCTCTTTTTAAACGTTGGATATTGGAAATATTCGATTTTACTTCAGCCTTTGATGCTTTTTTTACAGTTTTATACCCTGGTTCCACAGTTTCGACACTCTGTGCCTTAAGGCCGTCCATAAATTCACTCCTTTCAAATTCTAGGGTCTTTTTCAAAACAGGCAGTGTATGAACACTGCCTGTTTTTACACCTAGTTATTATTTCTTTGTTTTTTTGTATAGGTCATTAATTTCTTTGATATAGTCGTCTCCGCCTGTGCTGCGCCATAATTTGATCGCATCTTTAAATCCGGCTTCGTCAATTTGTCCTACAATAAATTTGATACGTGCATCGTTGATGATATTGTCTAACTGCTGTCCTTTTTGAGCGTAAACTTCAGATAACAAGGATTCAGCTGGATTTGGAACAACAATTTTTTCATTATCTTTCAGTATTTGTGCCTCTTTTTCTCTAACAGCCGTTAATTCTGGTTGAATGAATCTACTCTCTGGAATACCCGGTACAAATTGATTTATGTCTGTAAATTCATTGATAAGTGCCTGATCATTGTTTGTAAGAAGGTTTAATTTACCATCCTTCATTTCATAATGGCGGCCTTCTACACCGTTATAGGCTAATTTTTGAGCTTCTTCCTCATTCAATTTATCTATGAACGCTAAAACTTGCTTTAACTCTTTTTCAGTTTTTACACTTGATTTTGGAATAGCTAACAATCCAGAGTAACCTGAGGTAGGAAGAGAACGAAGACCTTCTGGACCTTCAACCGCACCAAAGATGTCAATTGGCTCAGTTAATTCAGGATTAGACTTTTTGAAATCTTCATCTGCACGGCGTCCACGGTCAAGTACGTCTACTATCACACCTGCTTGGCTATTCATCAATGGATCTCCCCATTTTTGCGGGTCCATTACGGCAAAGTCTTCGTTGATTAATTTTTCATCATATAATTTTTTGAAGAACTTTAAAGCATCCATGTATTCTTCGGACATGAAATCTGGCTCAAGTTTGCCACCTTTTTCACCCCATTTATTTGGAGCGCCGAACCAAATTTGCATGATGTCAAATGGACCAGTGTATTTTGATACAACCATCCCATAAGTGTCATCTTTTCCATTGCCATCAGGATCATTTTCAGTAAAACCTTTTAATACATTATAGAATTCATCAATTGTTTTCGGAGTTTCTAGACCAAGATTTTTCAACCAGTCTGCACGAATCGTTACACCTAATCTTCCTAGCGGACGAGAACGATAAATGCCGTATATCTTTCCATCAATTGCACTATTTTGTAAGGTAATTTCGTTCGCTTTACTTAAATTCGGATAATCCTTTAAGTAAGGTCCAAGTTCCCAGAATGCACCGTCGCGGACAGCACTTACGAAACTAGGAATCTTAGAAGGAATCATCATAATTTCTGGAAGGTCACCAGATGCTAAAGTGATATTTAACTTATCTGTATAAGAACTATTTAATACCCAATTCATGGTAATATTTGTATTAGTAAACTTTTCTAATTCCTTTAAAGCGGGGCTGTCATCAGCTGGCGGATCTGGTGTATATGCTGTAGTCATAATTCTGATTTCAGGTGTTGAACTTTTTCCATCCTTACTATCTTTGCTTGCTGATTCTGAATCACTGCATGCAGCTAAAGAGAATAATAACATTGCTGAAAGAGCTGGAACTGCAACCTTTTTTCCAAATAATCTTTTCTTCATTCTTTTTTTCATTTTCTTACCCCCAATTTTCACATCTAAGTTTAGATCTTGATTCAGCTTCATCTCCATTTCCATTGGTAATGGCAACTGAAACATGTTCTACCTCAAGATAAATCGCTTTCATTTTTCTGACAATTACATTTTTTTGTACTCACAAAAACCTTGTCCTTATCACGTTTTTAGCTATTTAAACACTTTATTGTCGAATTAATACTTTCTTGAAAATCCTTATTTGATAAGTAATCACCGATTAATTCCAATGAAACGATCGTATTCAGACACCATTGTGAAGTTGTATTGGTTGTAACGCTTGGAATTTCTTTCAAGGTTCTCCATGTTTCTACTTCTTGCTCCTTAATTGGCAGGATCATTTCACTAATTTCTTCATTTAGTAACAGATTCCAAGCTTTTTCAGCGAGTTTTGCGTCTTGTTTATTTGCTGCTGCATAAGCAACCATTCCTGAAGCCAACATCGGCAGACTGAACAATTTATCGTGGAGGATTCCATTACTCCTCTTTAACTTTTCTTCATTACTTAGAACATAAAATTCACCAAATTCGGCCAGCATTTCGTCCCATTCTTCGTCACCAAGGATCTGTGCTATTTCCATCCAGGCCTGCGGTCCGCCAAAGGCAATGACCATATGGTACCCTCCTGCATTCCCATCTCCCATATGCTGCAGGGTGCTGGTTTCTGGATCATATCCAAATGTAGGTCCTGATAACAATCTGAAAGGGAGTTTTTTTAGTGTATCAATACCTGAAACTATTTTATCTCTATACACCTGATTTTCAGTTCGTTCCCACTCAGAAAGCCAATTGGAGCAAAAGGCTGCCCAGTCGGGACCAACTCTGGCATGACTACTAAACTGTTCATTTGAATAGAATTCCCGCATAGGATCCAAATGTAATAGAGCCTTATCAGCATCTCTTACTCCCCTTAACAAGTCTCTTGTTCTCTCATCTGTAGTTAAAAAATAGTAATACTTGTGAAGTCCTGCCATACTAATTCTTGCTTCTTTACAACCGCACCCCCAATGACTGACATTATGCCTTGATCCTAGTCCTGCATATTCACCAAAATGGTAACAATCCACTTCACTTGTATGCCTGGTCATTGCCTCTGCCATTATGAATACATCTTCCCTGCCTGAACGCAGGAATGTGTACCAAAGCCAAATATTTGGCACAAGTTCTGTATTTTGCCACGCAAATCCCCCTAAATCATACCTCCATTGATGTCGGACAGGATCGTATGTATGCATGACGTCGCCATAATTCCAAAATCCATACCATCTACGCTGATCAATTTCATTTTTATAGAAATTAAACGCTTCATCTAATTGTTCTTCAAGCTTTTCTTTAATGGGAGTACTTCGATCTGGCAGACTCCAAACGCCTAAAGATTTCGTTCTGTAATAATATTCAGGTTCACAAACTAACAATAAAGGTGCTTGCCACTCGTCAACCTTATTTTCTAATTGTTCATGTGTCGGAGATTCGTTATAGAAGTGCAAAAACAATTCGCTTGTGTTCGCTATCCCGACTGGATTGGCTCTCATTTCATCGAATCCCTCATAGGCACTGACAACATGAGTCTCTTTATTGTAATGGCGTAAATCCATTGCCTGGGCATCTGGTGACCAGAACCACACTTTGAGTTTTGCACTTGCTCCACTTAAATTGGTTACCTCAAGTGAAGAAGGGAACTTCTGCCAAAAGTTCTTTATCCCAACAGCTACCCCTCCTTCTGTACCGCCCACATACATTAATCCTTTTGCCCTAGTACCATGAGTAGACTCGACCCAAGCGTATTCTTCGTTCGTTCGTTTACTAATACGATAATGGTCAGAAGAATCTTGATGAATTTTGAAATCATTCCATACAGCATTCTGTCCTGCATGATCTAGGAGAGGACCATGTTGTTCTTCGGTAAGAGTAATGACTTCTCCATTTATCTGACTATCGTATAATCCGCCTGCATTTCGGTGTCTTCTTGTCAGTAAAAGCTGTGCGGGCTCAGAGTAAACCCCTTTATCACCTGAGAATCGGACATTTCGATTGAACGGTTCTCCCGTTAACGGAACCGTCAGTTCTAACCCTGCTCCCTTAATAAAGTCCTTTTCAGGGTTTCCATCATAAAAGAGTGTATGAACAACGCGAAGGGATGAAGTGTCACCATGAAAATATAACCGTAGAACAAACGGCAGCAGACAATCAGTACCGAATACATTCTGATGAATTCCTTCAATTTTAATCACACTTCTTAATGGCCCTTTTTGTTCGAGTTCAACCTTGTTTATTTCACTTTGCAGTGGTTCTTCACTGGTAATTTTCAGTCCATTTTCTTTATTGCGTGTTTCTCTTATGGCTATTAATCTTCCATCAATTCCAATGGTTTTTGCACCTTTTTTAATTGTTTTAATCAGAACGCTGCCCTGTTTGGATATGGTCACACTTATTTCCCCAGTATCAATTTCAATGCTATCACTGGTTTCTTTTACGAATAAGGTGCTGCTAATATCCAGTTTCTCGTTGCTCATATGCAAGTCGAACTTTTCTTCTTCCCCTTCCAAAACTGCTGTATGGCCAGTCCATTTGACACTCCCATCTGGCCAAAAAGCCATTGGCCAGCTTTGTAAAGGTATGTTTTGCTCACTGCCATCTTTGAGACATATTGAATCATTTTTATTTAATGTACCTTTTGCCCATGGAACACCCCATGAAATCCCCGTTTTTTCAGTTGGTTTTTTATTCAACCATTTTACTTTCATTCGCAGGTCCTCCTATTCTTTTATCAATTTTCCATCTACCAGTTTTGGCAGAGTTTCAAATTCAGGAACATCGACTAGATAAACATTCCCGTACCCATTCCGATCTGAAGTGAACAACACCTGATTCCCATCATGGCTAAAGCGAGGGTGAACATGGAGTTGCTGAATTTGAAAGCTTCCTCGATGTTTACATAAAATACGTGGCCCTTCCATTCCATTAGCGGTTTTCTTCCATAGAAATATACAATCCTGATATCTTTCACCATGGTAGGCACTAGACTGCTGTCCATCCCCAACAATTAATTCAGAATCCTTCGAGTGGATGTGCATATTTTGGTATGGAAATTCAAATTCATGGGTGTCCGAATTATCAAATTTTGTAAACCCGAGAAATTTACCATCTTTGCGTTCAAGTGATTCGGTAAATCCGTGATAGCCAATATGAAGACCATCTGCATGCCAGTATTCATGACCGGCAAATTGGTTTGGCTCTCCTTCTCTGATTTTCCAAACCTCACCAGTATCAATATTCATAGCCCAAATCCGGTGGTCCACCTTTTCCCACGGTCCTTCATGGCAGAATGTAATCAAATGAGGCTGGGTTGGTGAGGCATTCACATGTCCAATCCAGCGTTGCTCTTCATGAATGACCTTTATTTCTCCTGTTGCAAGTGTTAGCAAACATATCTGACAATACGGTCTCGCTGCTTCTGTTTCCTCAAATCCAACATATCCACCTGATAGATTGCTATGAATGGTTTTTGATAAATCTTCTGAAAGACCAAAACACAAATGTTCTCCATCAGCTGTACAACTTAGATTACTAAAATTAAAACCATCAGGCTTTGTATAAATTACTTTTTCCTCTAAAGAACCTAAATCAAGTGCGATGATACTTTTATCCAAGGTAAAGTAAGCCTCATTTTTAGCAGGATTTACATACGTACCCTGTAATCCCTTGGACACATCTTTGTCTAAGTCCGTTAATTGGGTGAATTCTCCATTCGTTAAATCCAAACTAAATAGATTTGTAGAGTTCCCACGGTCAGAACAAACTAATAATTTGGAACCGTTATCATACATGCCATCATTCGTAAAATATGTATGAAAACTATGTGCCATGTAATCTGTTAATTGAGAGATTTTTACTCCTGTAATCTGGTCATGAAATTCTTTCCATTCTGCTGGCCATTTTGTCCCTTTTCCCATTGTTGATTCCTCATTTCAAATACGTAAGTTTTTTGCTGGTAGCTGTATTCTTACCTTATAGTGGCTTATGTTTTCCATCAATAATACTTTTTTGCTGCCAGCCTTCTGCAACAATTGAATTATTTAATAAAAAAGACCATCATCTTAAACCACAGATGATGGTCTTTAATCAAGATTAGGTTCTAATCTAAATAAAATACTTGTTTTAATTCAGTTGCAACGGGACTGTTGTCCTCATTTGTCTCCATAATATCCTTCATATAGGCCCACCATTTCTGACAGATTTCTGTCTGAGCCATGCCATTCCACTTCTCTTCACTCTCAATTTCTACATAGGCGAAAAGGTTATTTGTCTTTTCATCTAAGAAAATAGAATAATGATGTGCCCCATGGTTCTTTAATTCTACTTCCATTTCAGCCCATAATTCATCATGGCGTTTTTTATATTCTTCTTGATAGCCTTCAAACACTTTCATTACCGATGCTTTTCGAATCATACTTCTTGTCCTCCTATTAACGATTACGATTGATTGAATTGAATCATTCTATATTCGAATCTACCAATTTCAAGTTTTCCTGGTTCCACTACACTATTGGTCTGTAAATCTATTCCTTGTTGTGGAAGTGTAACGCTTCCGCCATTGCCATCCATATTGATGACGAACCAAACGGTAAAACCATCTCCTTGACGCGGAGCCACAATCGTTCCTTCACTTACATCACTTCTCAGAGTAATATTAGCTTCTTTAGAATAGTGGTCTACTAGTTTCTGTAGCAGCAAATCTCCTGTCTCGCCTACTGGCATGGATCCAAGCATAACAATTTTCCCTGCTCCAACCTTATGCTCCGTAATAAATGATTTTCCCTTAGAAAGACCTTCTTCAATTACACCTACAGCAGTATCTGAATTCGCTTCAAAAACAGAACTCCACATTGATAATGGGGCAGAAATATCAAATGCACGTCCAATGGACCCCGAATCATCCATTGGGTACGTAAATAGCACTTCCACTCCAGCGATTTCTTCAAGTTCACCTAACGCCCGGTCTGTATGCACAGTATGATTTTCCGTTCGACCACCAGTTAACGGTCCGGCAATCCAAATCCCGCCATTTTCAACAAACTGTCGTGCTCTGGCAATATATTCAGTTGATAAATACTGGATAAATGGAGTAAATAAAAGCTTATAGCCTTCTAAGTCAGTTCCTTCTGGAATCACATCACGATGAATTCCCATGTTTAAAATACGCTTATAAAAATCAGTGACTAAACTACGATGATTTAAATTGCGATGTGGTTCAGTCTTTAAGAATGCCTTAGCACGATCTGAGTAGGTAATCGCCAATTCTGCCTGGCTTGGTTTAGTGGTTACGATGACTGGTTCAATTTCTTTTCTCAATGCATTTACTTCTAACACATTTTCATATCCAACTGTCGGTTTTCCCCATGCGCTTAGAACGGAACCATGAGGCTGTTCGCATCCTGCCCGCTGCTGCCTCCAAAGCCAGTAACAAAAAGCTTCCGCACCTAATGCGTACGCAGCTGCTGCTTCAACTTTTAAATATCCGTTCGGATGTGGTGTTGCATAACTTGCTAGTGATGCTGCATAGGATGGGCTTGTTTCCATTACCCAGAAACCTCGGTCTTTTTTAAAGTTTCTCCACAAGTCACTGTTAATGAGATAAGCTGGAAAGTTCTCGATTGTTGCATACGTATCAAAAGATGCAAAATCCAGGTTTTTAAATATTCTTTCATTATCAACACTGAAAAAAACTGAGCTATTATGCGTAATAGGTGAACTAGAATACTTTCTAATGATTTCAGCCTGCCCATCAGAAAACTCAGCAATTTTCTCCATTGAAAACAGTTGGTACATCGTATGTAACGATGAATTGTGTAAAAATGGTGCTGGACCCGGCTGTGGTACCTGTTCAAAGCTATGATAGTACTCGCTCCAAATTTTTGTACCCCACGCTTCATTGAGGTTTTCAATTGTTTCATAGCGTTCCTCTAACCATTGATGCCACAAATTTTCACAGGTATTACACATACATTCACTCACATGACATTTAAACTCATTATCGATTTGCCAGCCAATGACACCTGGTAAACTTCCAACTTCTCTTGCAATATTTTCCGTAATCAGTGCTGCTCTATCTCTAAAATAAGGATGGTTTGTGCAGGCATGCTGCCTTGATCCATGTCCCATTACTTTTCCATCAGCATCCACATACATCCGTTCAGGATGATTATGAGAAAACCAAATAGGTGGCGTAGGGGTCGGCGTACACATGACCGTTTCAATCCCATTTTCATAAAGTGTGTTAATAATATTCTTGAAAAAGCCAAGATCAAACTTTCCTTCTTCTGGCTCCATGGATGCCCAAGCAAATTCACCGATTCTAACAACGTTAATACCAGTCTTTTTCATTTCTTTAATATCTTCTGCGGTTACCTTTTCATCCCAAAGTTCTGGGTAGTAAGCGGCACCATGATATAATTTTTTGCTCATACTAATTTCACCTCATGTTGTTAATTTTTTCGATTAATCTACTCTTTGATAAACGAGACAATGGGCAATTGTAATTCTTTTATTCCTTCTATTACTAACTTTCCGACTTCCCTTGCCCCATGTTCACAAAAGTGCGTGTTATCCTGAATTCCCTCAGGGTAATTTGGATGTTCATTTGCATCAAACCAGGTGAACAATTGTTTAGAGCCTTCTGGGCCCAATGATTGATAAAGTTTTTCTGTTTTTTCCAATAGATTAATAACTTGGACATCAAGTTTTTCCGCCAACTGCAGCATTGCTTTTGGGTAGTCCCCTAATGTATGGACTAAAATATTATTTTCATCAAAATTTCTTCGATTAACTGAAGTAATTAAAACTGGGATGGCACCTCTCTCCCGTGCTCCGTTAATATATTCCGTCAAATAAGACTGATACGTTGTAAAGGGTTGCGTGCCAAATGACTTTTGATCATTATGTCCGAATTGAATAAACAGATAATCATTAGGTTGTATGAATTCAAGGATAATATCTAAATATCCCTGTTCAATAAAGGTATTCGTACTTGCTCCACCTTTGGCAAAGTTAAGAACTTTAATGTCATTCGTAAAAAAGGATTGAAACACCTGCCCCCACCCGGCCATCGGTGCCTCGCTCCGTGGGCAGTTAGCTACGGTAGAATCACCTGCTAAGAATATATAAGTCAATGTTTTTACCCTCCCTATAAATATAGCTTTTGGCTATGTTCATGAGTTTTTGATAGGAATTTTACAGCAAGTCGTTCCGCTAGTTCATCATCTGACAAAGGATTTCGATGAGTATTCTCCAAATAAATATATTTTTCCGTTTCTGGCATCAGGTACTCTTTATACCATAAAAAGAAATCAGGACTGTCTCCCTGCATTCTTAGAAACTTACGCAGTGCTTCCAAAGAATAAATGGTACTGTCGATGTTTGTTAACCAATCTGCTCGGTAAAAATTTTCCCACTTACCGTGCTCTGAACGTTTTAATGCCTGCTTACTATCCTTGTAAAAACCAATTGATTGGGATACGTGGACAAAGGCAAGCGGGTAGTCCTTTTCCAAATAAGATAAAAAGGCGTTACACAGGGAAATAAACCCTTTACACCCGAAGGCATGGAGTTCCGCCTGCTGTAGGAGTAGATCCGTAAAACGCTGCTTGTCTTCTTCAAGCAGCAGTAACGAGAGATGACGACATTGGCTTAAAAACTCCTCCCAGCCTGCTAAACCAATTCCACATTTTTCCAAGAACCATTTCACTTGTTCGATAAAAGAAACTTCCCCTGTAGCCCAGTACAATCTCTCCAACGGAATATTCGTTTTCCCCTGAAGCCAGTGGCCAATTATCTTCCTTGCTGGATGATGGTAAAATTCATCTCCTGCTTTGTCATCTGGATTAGGGCCATAGGGTATCGTCTTTTCAAAGTAGCTTAAATAAAGTTGTGCAATTTCTTTGTGTTTGGTTGTGTATAGACGCTCAATAAATGAGTGCAAATGTTCTTCTAGATTTATCGTGCCGGTATTCCATAATTCACTCACCACATCGAGATGATAAAGATGCATACGGATATTTCCGCTGTTAAGCAGCAAGTAGGATACGGCGCCGACATCAAACGCCTTTTCAAGTTCCTGTTTTATCAATTCTGGCGGAGATGGAAACATCGTCAAATGATTCGAAGCCTGGAGGTCATGGAAAGTGATATGATAATATATTCCATGCTCCCCTGTTTCATTATCTGCAGGAAGAGAAGAAATCCGATAGTTTTCATTTCCCTGTCTTCGGGTCACCATTTTGCCATACCCGTTATCAGCCCATATCTTAATCACACCTTCAGGGACTTTTACATGTCCTGCTTTGTATAATTCGGATATTTCACCGTATAAAGCCATAGAGCAGACAGGATTATCAACTGATTTATTTATCATCTCATATTGCCTATGCACAACTTTAGAGATCATTGCACCTCTACTTTCCGGTGTATCAAACTCAGGGTCATACTGCCAAAATGGTGCATCCCCCTGCCCGCGAAACGAAAGTACCCAGACAATTTTTTTATCCTTTTGGATCTCAATCGCTTCCTCCCATAAAGACTCAAAAAGTTCCGGATTTTGTTTGTAGCTAGGTTTCTCGCCTGGAAATGCTCTTAGGAACATTTCTGCTCCTAATGGTTCTGCGTGGTGATGAGTAACCCATAAGCCCATTTCTGCTGCCAGTTCTGCATGAATGCCATCCTTCGGGAGATCGGTGCCAGGGATAACCATATTTCCACCGCAGCGTAATAATGCTTCAAAAACAGGAAACCAAATATCTTTAGATGGTGGATATTCTTCCTTCCAGCCGATTAGACAAACCTCATCATTGACAAACCAGCCACGGTATTTCACCTTTTTCCCCAGGGAATGAAACTCTACAGCGGGTATATGTATCTCAGACTTTTGTTCAATCTGTAAATCTGCCCAAAACCAAAAAGGGTCCACTCCTAAGTATTGATGGCTATAATGCAGTAATCCGTATATAATTCCTAAGTCGTCATAGCCCACGATGTGGAAAGATAGTTTTCCGTTATTTTCAATGAACTGAAAGCTATAAGCTTCTGGTCTATCAGGACATTCCTCTTTAGTGGAGGCATATCGAATGACAATATCAGCAGCCTCTTTATTGGATGAACAGAGCTTTGGCATTTTCATAAATACTTTCTCATGATCTCTAAAAATCATGTCTACTGCATGTCTGACAGAAGTGGTGATTGTTTCCGGCAGAGAAATAGACGATTCATCATTGATCACTACATAGGAAGTCTTCAAATTTTTTCCTCCCCTATTTTGTGTATTCTATCAATCTACTAACAAAAAAAGAGATATTGAAAATAACCTGTGGAACATTCGGATATTCCACAGGTTATTTTTTACTAACCAAAACGCCTCTTGATTCCCTCTACCTTGATTCTTCAGGTTCAACGTTTACCATAAGCTCTAGAAAACTGCTTTACTCAAAGAAAAATCTTCGGTACTTTTCAATAATTCCTCTATCTTCATTGGCTTATTTTCTTTTACTGAACGCCATACACCCTCACCAACCGCAATTGAGTATGCTCCTGCCTCTGCACCCGCTAATATTGGATAAGAGCGATTTTGATCTACTCCTAAGAAAAGATCTTCCAATAATACAGGGTCTCCACCGCCATGTCCTCCTCCAGTTTGGAGTACATGAATGGTTTCTTTTGCTCCGCCAAATAACGGATAGTACTCAATCGTTTGTTCTGGAATCGCAAATGGAATCCGGCTTGGTTCATGGAATTCAGTCGTTTCAATTCTTCCTTTCGTACCGTTAATCGCTAACCGATAGCCTTCATATGGAAGAGAGAAGTTTACGGAATAACTTAGGAATGCACCTTTATCATACTTAACGGTGGCAACATACGTATCTTCGATTTCTATTTCGTGATCAAAGATACAGGAATCAGGACGATAATGAGTATAGTTATTGGCGGATTTTTCAATGCTATCAGCCTTAATATGGTCATCCTTAACAGCTAAATTATTTCGGCGGTTTGACCAGCGCATATAGTATTGGCACGAAAGTTTCTCATCGCAGGTACTACAATAACGGTTGTCGGTTGGACTTGGATTGAATTCTCCATCTTTACCGAAGTAATTTAATGCACCATACGCAAATACTTCTTCAGGTTTCTGATCTAGCCACCAATTTACGAGGTCAAAATGATGTGTAGATTTATGGATGGATAGCCCGCCTGAAAAATCACGATTGCGGTTCCATCTCTTGAAGTAACTAGCACCATGGAAGGTATCAATATACCAATTCAAGTCAACGGAAGTGACTCTGCCAATTTTTCCTTCTAGAATCATTTCTTTTATTTTTCGATGAAACGGATTATAGCGATAGTTAAAAGCGACGATTACTTTTCCCTTACTTGCCTTTTCTGCTTCGATTACTCTTCTAGCGTCGTCGGCTTTTGTCACCATTGGCTTTTCGGTAATAACCGTTAAGTCATTCTCTAAGCCTTTTAAAATATAATCGATATGTGTATCGTCCCTGCTCGTAACGATGACCGTATCCGGATTTGTTTCTTCAATCATCTGCTGGAATTGTTCTGGATGATACGTAGGTACGGAGGCTAATTCCGGAAAACTTTCTTTGCATAGTTCTATTCTTCGTGGGTCGGTATCAAGTACTCCAACAACTTGGTTTTTTGAACCAAATTGGTGAATGATTGAATGGATAAACATACCTAATGCTCGATTGCTTAGCCCACAAACTACGATTCTATTCATTGTCTTCCCTCCAATTGGTAAAAAAACTCCCATTATGGTTAAACAACAATAATGGGCAGTGTATACGTTTATCTTTCCTTTAAAAATGCGATGCTTTCGTCAATAAAAGGTTCTTTTGTTTCTTCTAATAGGATGTTGATATATGGTTTTTTCTCTTTTAGGACGTTCAATATATACTCGTAATTTAATAGTCCTTTACCAACTGCTGTTGGTACTAGTTGGTTGTTTTCAATGATAAAATCCTTTGCATGGAGGATTACTACTCTATCACCGAATAAATCCATGGCTTCTTGAAAAATTTCTTCTTGATTTTGGTATGTGTCTATTGTTAATAGATTTACCGGGTCGAGAATGACTTGTAGATTATTCGAATTAATTGAATCTAAGAGTCGCTTCATCACTTTTGGAGAATAAACAGGATGGTTGACTCCCGCTTCTATTCCAACAATGACTCCAAATTTTTCTGCTTCCTTTACCAGTTCGCGTACACTTTCCACCACTTCTAGGAAAGGTCTCTCTTTGAAGTTCTCTTCTGTATAGAAAATTTCTGGATTTACATTTCCCGTTTCAGTAGCCACGATACTGCAGCCAAAATCTCTAGCAAAGCGGATATGCTCTTTAAAACGCTCAATCCCTTTTTTCCTTTCAACCAAATCAGGATGTATCATATTAAAATAGCAGCCTAATACCGCAATCTGAACATTATACTTTGAGAACATACTACCTACATATCGGGCTAAACCTGGGCTTAAACTGCCTACTTCGGTATTTACATTCGATAATGACTTACCTAAAGCCAACTGAACGGAAGTGAGCCCTTTGCTAGCAATCTCTTGTACCAACTCTTCTAATGGCAGGTTTTCAATATCATGTGCTCTTATTCCAATGTTTAACATTTTCATCCCCCACCTATGCTTGTTTTAGATTCTGTGATGCAAGTATTCTACTAATGCAAGGATTGCCATTGATTGTCCATATGGCATTGCTGTGACAGGAATTTGTTTGTAAAATTCTTGGGTTTCGCCCATTGCCGTTCCAGCTGAAACATGCTGTAATTCACCAGTTTCATCAATATTCTCAATTACAGCCTTAATCGCTTTTAATCCCATATCATTGTATCTCTTCCCAACATAGCGTTTACGCACCGACCTTAATGTTCCAAAGGCAAAACCGGCTGTGCAGGATGCCTCTACATAGGATGTTGGATCGAGGAGCAGGGTATGCCATAAACCGTTTTCATTTTGACACGTTTCAAGTGCTTCTAATTGTCTATCTAACGTATCAATCAAAATTTGACGAACCGGATCCTTCTCATCTAATTCTACTAAATCAAGGAATTCAGGAATTGCAATCGTTACCCATGAATTTCCACGTCCCCACAGTGCTTCTGCAAAATTATGATTTCCTTCAAACGTCCACCCATGGAACCATAACCCTGTTTTCTTATCAAATAGATACTTGATATGTATTAAGAATTGTTTTTTTGCTTCTTCCACATATTCCGGCTTATTTAACAATAGACCAATTTTCGTTAATGGCAGTACGCTCATCATTAAGGTGTCATCCCATAATTGCTGGTAATTTTCATTACCAAACACAACGTGCTGGATGCCGCCATCCTTTGTTCTAGGCATATCGTGATACAGCCAGTCACCCCAGGTTTCTAAATATGGAATGTAGGTTGGATTCCCTGTTTCTTCATACAAATATGCAAGCGTTAACATTTGAACCATCGTGTTCACATTTTTTTCAACTGGAGGTTCTTTGAACTGATCCTCAAACCACTTTACAATAATAGTTAATACTTCTTCTTTTTTGGTTAATTTATAATACTTCATCATTCCATAAAGGCCTACACCCGCTGTCCATTCCCAATAGTTAAAACTCTTATTATCAATTTTTCTTCCATCAGCAAGCGGTATCGCATATTTCCCGTCTGGATCATTTAGGTTAATTAAGTTATCAATTAGCAGCTCTATTTTATGTTCAATTTCATGTCTATGCATCTATTATTTCCTCCTCATATTTAATGATATTAGTATGGATCATTTCAAAAAAAGATTTCTAGGGTATACAGCTAATTATATTTAAACTACATTTAGGTTTTAATTTAAAATTCAGTCAAAATTTATCAAAAAACAGTGTAATCTGATTCTTGTCTTACATTCCACCAATTGGCAGTTTACTTTCTTTTATCCCTTCAACTACTAAACCTGCCATATGATAGGCACCTTTTTTTGTAAAATGAGTAAAATCGGTTTCATTTACTGAGGCCATAAATAAAGTTAATGATTCCTCATAGCCAATGCTTTCCAGCAGGTTCAAACTTTTCTCCATTAAATCGATTACTATTACTTTTTCCTCTTTTGCAACTTCTTTCATTGCTGTGCAGTATTCAGGAAAGTCGTTAATAAATTTTCCATTTTCTAGATGCAGCCTCGCTGGCGGGGTTATTAATACAGGCACCGCTTGGTATTCTTTTGCACACTCAATATACATTTTTAAATATTGCTTATAGGTGGTAGATGGTTCTGTAAAACGTTCAGGTTTACTTTTTGTCGCATCATTATGACCCATCTGGATAAATAGGTAATCACCAGCTTTAATTTCCTCTAATATTCTAAGTAATCGCCCTTCCTCAATAAATGACTTCGAACTCCTCCCACCAATAGCGTGATTTACTACCTCTGTTTCCTCATCTAAATAACTCTGCAGAAACTCGCCCCAGCCTCCTTGATGTTTTTCCTGTACATCATAGTTCTGTACTGTTGAGTCTGCTGCAAGAAAAATTCGAATTGATTTATTACCCATAAATACCCTCCAATCTAATTTAATAGAAATAATATTCGTTATCTATTCAATAACACAACCTTGTTCATTTTACTATTGGACATTTTTGATCTACCTATCTATTGAAATGGTAATTTCTTGCGTTGTTATCACACTTTTGCAAGTAAAGGATAAATACTTTAATTGGTTCAAAAGGACTATGAGAAAAGATATAAATTACCTTTTTTTCAAGTAGATACAACTGATTTTCTATTAAAGAATACTGAATATTAAATTCAGTATTCCGAATATTTAAAATAAAATTTACTATGTAGTTCCTTATCAGTATTTCGTATGGAGGTGTTTTTAATTTTTGTAAGCGTATTCAATCATTTTTTAAATTGTGCAGGAGGGCGAATAATTTGAAGAAAAAATCATTGTCTAAAAAGGTACTATCCACTGCTATTGCATTACCTTTACTTTTATCAGGTGTTTCTAGTGTGTCTGCTGTCGAGATACAGCAAAAAAATGAAGCTAGTAATCTTCCAGGAGTCCAATTAGAATACCTTGACAGAGGGTTAATTGCTGCTCCAACATCTGGGGGTATATTCCTAAGCTGGAGATTATTAGCGAATGAGGTGAAAGGTTATTCTGAAACTGGATTAACCGGGGTCAACTTCAATGTATACCGTGATGGTAATTTGATTTCAACAGTCGAAGACAGCACCAACTTTGTTGATCAAAATGGCACCTCTGCTTCTAGCTATTATGTTCGTTCTGTATTAGATAGAAAAGAGCTCGATCAAAGTACTTCTGTCACACCTTGGAAGCAATCCTATGTTGACTTACGGCTCAAAAAGCCAGCCGATGGTGTGACACCTGCAGGTGAAAGGTATACCTATTCTGCAAATGATATGAGTGTCGGAGATGTTGATGGAGACGGCAAATATGAGTATTTTGTTAAATGGGAACCTTCCAACTCAAAGGACGTATCACAAAAAGGATATACCGGTAACACGTTTATTGACTGCTACAAGTTTGATGGAACTCTATTATATCGAATTGACCTTGGTGTAAATATTCGCTCAGGAGCTCACTATACCCAATTCCTAGTTTATGATTTTGATGGTAACGGAAAATCAGAGATTATGTTCAAAACCGCACCTGGTACAAAGATTATTAAATTTGATAAAGATGGAACTATCACCTCAGAAAAATTTATTACTATGCCTCAGAAAGACATTACTGCTGGCTACAGCAATCAAGATGATTATCGAATGAGCAAAGAAGACTATTACAATCATGTTGTAAACATGTTTATGGGGTGGCATGAGAATGAAGAGGTCGTCCTTGGAAACTGGCCAAGTACGCTTGAGGAAGCATTTGGTATCGAAAAACAATTTACTTATCCTTTATCTAAAGGAGATGCCATAAAATTAACTGATTACTTTATGGACGTTTACGCACCTAAAAGAAGTGGAAACAACAAATTAAGAGATTTTGAGGGCTTTATCTTAGAAGGTCCTGAATATTTGACTGTTTTTAATGGAGAAACAGGCGAAGAAATGGATACGATTGATTACAAACCTGGCAGGCATGATGATGGTTTGATGTGGGGCGACTATGCAATGGGTAGAATTGAACCTGGAAACCGTGTCGACCGTTTCCTTGCAAATGTTGCGTACCTTGATGGTGAAAAACCATATGCAGTGTTTGCCCGCGGTTATTACACTAGAACCAATCTCGTTACATACAGCTGGGATGGTAAGGAGTTAAAAGAAAATTGGACAGTTGATAGCGGATGGACACCAATGAGTAATCCATTTAATGATGGTCCACATGGTCGTGACGGAACTGACCCGGAATTTGGTACCTTGACAACTCAAGGTGCACACTCTTTAAGTGCTGCAGATGTTGATGGCGATGGCAAACAGGAAATCGTATACGGCAGTGCAACCATTGATGATGACGGTTCCTTGTTATACAGTTCAATAGATACAATGCCTGCACAAAGTGCGGCACCAAACACCACTGCTAGACTCGGTCATGGGGATGCGTTGCATGTAACGGATATAGATCCAAATAGGCCGGGAATGGAAATCTTTATGGTACATGAAGGCGGTGCATGGGCTCCGTATGGATATTCTTTACGTGATGCTAAAACAGGTGAAATTATTTATGGGGGCTATACTGGAAGGGATACCGGACGTGGTATGGTTGGGGACGTTGATCCATCCAAACCTGGATTAGAAACGTGGGCAGTTGGATTGTGGAGCGCAGCTGGTGAAAGGATTGATACAAGAGCTCCTGGGACAAACATGAACATAAAGTGGTCTGCGGATATGACAACTCAAATTGTGAATGGTTCTTTAGATAATACTACTACCATCGATGACTGGAAAAAAGGCAGAGTCCTTACCGCTGCTGATACTAGAACGAATAACGGTACAAAAGGCAATCCAAGTTTAGTTGCAGATATACTTGGTGACTGGAGAGAAGAACTTCTAGTCAGAACTGCGGATAGTTCAGCGATTCGTATTTATACGAATACTGAGGTTACAAACCACAAATTATATACATTAATGCACGATGCACAATATCGTGCCGAAGTAGCAAGGCAAAGTACTGCTTATAATCAGCCTTCCTATACAAGCTTTTATTTCGGAAGTGATACTGATTGGGCAAAAGTCCCAGTACCAAATTTCTGGACTCCGGGGGTTCGGTCTGTGTTAGATGGAGCTATGGCTGACTATAAAGCCAATGGAGAGTTGAATGGACCATTAGTTTCCAAATTAGAAAATTCTCTTAAACAAGCAGAACATCAACTTGAAAAACGATCTGTAGACCAAGCTTTGAAATTTATTGAGAAATATGTAACAGAAATTAACCATAGCAGGAACACTGATTACATTTCTAACAGTGCCAAGTTAAACTTATCACATAAAGCTCAATTACTAATTGACATGTGGGAAAATAATAACGACTAACCATTACACAGCCACCTGATTCTTTATGGGTGGTTGTTTTGATTTTTATTACCACCTTAGACTCAATGATAATACGGATAAAATCAATTTCTGAACATTCCTTGAACAATTAGTCTTTAGCCAGAAATCGCCAAAATCCTCCACATCCTTCTACAAATTTCTATTTTATTCATTGATATATTTTTAGTCGTACATAAGTATTTAATTGAGGAGGTTTATCGTTATGCGGAGTTGGCTAAAATGTTGGGACTGCCTGCTAGAACAACTGAAGAAGGAATTGAAAGTCTAATAAAAGCTGTGGTCCATTTGGCAGAGGAATTAGATATGCCATTGAGTCTTGAAGAATGTGGAATCGATCAAACTGATTACGAAAGCAAAATCTGCAGTTTAGCCTTACATGCTTTTATTGATCCAGATACGAATGTCAATCCAAAACGTCCATTGATGAGAGAACTAGCAGATATCCTTCATCAGGCTTATAAGGGAAACTAAGAATCAAAAAAAAAGAATTAAAGCAGGGGCTAACAACTAGCCCCTGCTTTATCGTTATCACACGCCATGAGTAAAAGTGTACACTATGATCCATTTCTTAGTTAGTCTTCTTTTCTCAATTTATTCAATAAACGTCCAAGACCATCAATCTCACAAACTACCTCATCACCTGGCTTTAACCAGTTTTTTTCTCCCATTTCCATAATGACTCCCTCTGGTGTACCCGTATAAATAACATCACCCGGCAGAAGCGTCATAATTTGCGACAAATCACTAATTAGCTTAGCAGTTAAGAAAATCATATCCTCAGTATTTGAATTTTGACGCAATTCACCATTTACCCAGCACTTTAAGTTCAAGTTTTGTGGATTAGGTATCTCATCTGCAGTTACGATATAAGGTCCAAGCGGAGCAAAACCGTCAATTGCTTTTCCATATAGCCATTGAGGACTGCGGAATTGAAGCTCACGAACGGAAAGATCATTTCCAACGGCATATCCAAAAACATAATCTAATGCACTTTCAACTGAAACATTTTTGGCCGGTTTCCCAATTATCGCAACTAATTCGACTTCGTAATCCACTTGTTCAGCCATTTTTGGCAGGAAAATATCCTCACGATGTCCCGAAAGACTATTTGTGTATTTAGCAAAATAAATAGGATCCTCAGGGATAGCTAGACCAGATTCTATGGCATGTTTACGGTAATTAGCGCCAACGTTATTCACCTAGAAGATGTGGAACCGCTCATTTTTTACATCATGATATTGCTGTTAGCCATATATCCACACTAGAAAGAACCTGTACGGGAATTATTCTATAATTTTACTATTTGTAATCGCTTAATTTTTTATTTTTGAGATTTATAAAAATGAAAACGTCTTCACTAGATAATTTTGTGATATTTTCATTTAAAATGATTGAAAATATGTTATATTCAAATAAATAAAAATTAGGAGTGAGAAAATGAAAGCACTAGTACAGCGTGCCTATAATTTTAATGCAGGTCCATCCGCCCTTCCCCTAGCTGTTCTCGAAAAAGCCCAGCAAGAGCTAATTGATTTTCGTGGTACAGGTATGTCTGTCATGGAGCTCAGTCACCGAAGTGCTGCCTATGAGGAAGTACATAATAATGCCATCGCACTTTTAAAGGAACTATTATCTATCCCAGAAGATTATGAGGTACTTTTTTTGCAAGGAGGAGGAAGCTTACAGTTTTCAATGGTTCCAATGAACTTTTTGAAACCTGGTGAAAAAGCAGGATATATCATGTCCGGTGCATGGTCTGAAAAAGCATTTTCAGAGGCGAAATTGTTTGGGGACCCCTACCATGTTGCCAGCACCAAGGATAGTCAATATCGTCGAGTTCCACAATTTGATGAGTTGAAATACAATCCGACTGATGCCTATATACATCTGACATCGAATAATACAATTTATGGCACACAATGGAGAGACTTTCCAGATACAGGAGATGTGCCATTGATTGCAGACATGTCTAGCGATATCTTATCCAAGCCCTTTGATGTTAGCAAATTTTCTTTAATCTATGCTGGTGCCCAAAAGAACCTTGGTCCTTCTGGTGTTACAGTGGCAATCATCCGTAAGGATATGATTGAAAAAGCTAATCCTTCCATACCGACTATGTTAAAGTACAGCACTCACTCAAAAAACAACTCGTTATATAACACACCTCCAACATTCGGAATCTATATGCTTGGTGAAGTCTTAAATTGGATAAAGGAATTAGGCGGAATACATGCACTAAGTGAGAGGAACGAGGAAAAAGCAAAACTTATCTATGATGCAATCGACAAGAGCAATGGATTTTATGTTGGTCATGCTGAAGTTGAGAGCCGCTCCCTAATGAACATAACGTTCCGGGTAAAGGATGAGGAACTGGAGAAAAAGTTCTTAGTTGAGGCAAAGAAAGAAGGATTTGTCGGTGTAAATGGACATCGCTCTGTCGGAGGCTGCCGAGCATCTACCTACAACGCTGTCCCATATGAAACATGTAAAGCTTTTAGTGATTTCATGATACAATTTCAACAAACTCACCAATAAATGTAGTATTTAAAGGGAAATATTATTTTATATATTTCCCTTTTTTATTTTTCGGTATAACCGATACCCTTTTCTGACATTGTTTACAATAAAGAATGGAATGGGTAGATGATATTTACTAATAAACGGCAAGTAAATTTTGTAATAGGCCTTTTTCAGGTCATCCCACTTTCTGCACTTTCCTTGTTTATAGAAATCTGATACATCAACGATATACCCTCTCCCATTGCCCATAACGACATTCTTCCCATGAATATCATACGGGTTTAACCCAACTGAACGTGCATATGCGATCCCCTCATCCACATCATGGATTACAGAGGCTGGAATAGGTATCCCTTTTACAAGTGCATCAAACAAGTTAATTCCATCTATCCTTTTTAGGATCAAATAATTATCACCATAGTCAATGAGTGAGGAAAAGGATTCATGATTTCCAAGTTTCCTATACACATCGACTTCTTTTTTTAAGTCTTCAGGTTTTCTTCCGTATACCTTTACAACCCATGTAGGATTTGATTGGTGTAAGAAGACACCTGCATAATTCCCGCTTCCAATTGTTTTCCATGTATTCGAAAAATTCTTTACAATGATTGGATCAAATGGACCATCTGTTGATAGTTGTATATTGGGTAGTAATTCATTTCCAATTAATTTAGTATATTTCTCAATTTTCATACGCACACCTCAGAACAAAACGGATTAATTTATCTTTATTTTAGTATACATCCGATATACACTAAGAATAGATAAAATATTCTATATTTTTAAAAAAAGTTCTTCCTTTTAAGAGGTGATTGTATGGGATTTCCTATTCTCGAAACAGAACGATTACATTTAATTGATATTACTCAAAATCATGCAAATAGTTTGTTTGAAATTTTATCATTGGATGAGGTAACCAAGTATTATGGCACTGACACTTTTACTTCTATCGAAGAAGCAAAAAAATTAATTGACATGTTCCAAAAGAATTATTACGAAAAACGTTCCATTCGCTGGGGTATCATCCTTAAGGAAAATAATAAATTTATTGGGACGGCAGGCCTTAATGGATTACAGTTAAAAAATAAGAAAGCTGAAATCGGCTATGAAATACATCCCTCTTTTTGGCGAAAGAGTTACACTACTGAAGCAATAAGGGAGGTTTTAAGGTATAGTTACGTAGAATTGAAATTGAATCGGATTGGAGCCGTTGTTTACCTAGAGAACGAAGCTTCCAGCAAACTTCTTGAAAAATTAGGATTTAGTAAAGAAGGAGTACTGCGTGACTATTTGTATCAGAACGACCAATTTCATACCACCTATATTTTTTCTTTACTAAAGCAAGAATGGGAGACTTCCACTTCTTCATCCCATGGAGTACAAGCAAAATAAAAAGCCAGGTAATCCTGGCTTTTATTCTTCAAAATAATCTTTGAAGGCTTTGGGATTATTGGTTTCCTTCCCTTGATAATAAGGGTTATTTTCAGTTGAATCCTCAGGGTCAAGATTTGTCTTAATAATTAAATGGGGACCCGAGGGCTGCTCAGCGATGATCCTGTCGTCTAATTCGTTAAAATCAGGTAGTTTGTTATTTCCAGGCTGTCTAGGTTCCATATCTTTGACACCTCCTAAAAATAGCTTGCTGATTTTTCTTTTTATCATACATTCTTCTTATATTATAAAATGAATAAAAAGAAAAAACTAGGAAGTAAAGACTTCCTAGTATGTTTATTCTTCTTCGACTCCAAGTAAGAAATCTGGGTTTAAATCCTCAAATTCTTCGTCGTCAACATCCATTCCCCAATCATCGTCATCATCATGGCAGCCCTTTGGATTAACGGCAACACAGACTTTCGTTTCACCAATAACTTCCACTAGGAATTCCCTTTCGACATGGACAATGATTCTATTGCCATTTGGTGAGATAACTGCTTCACAACAATTCGGTTGCTGCAGCACTCTTGCACAAATTTCATTGTCATCCAAGCAATCGTGGTCACGATACTTTAACTTAATAACATCTGTATACTTCACACACTCCGTAACCACTTCTGTTCTGGTATTATCATTATAGGAATACCAAACGTTGATGTCATAAGAGCCGTGTATTTCTACAGTTTTGCCGACTTTTTTCGCGTTGTATTTATGGTTGATAATCCAACAGCCAAGTATGCTGGTTGGACTATGTGCCGGGCTAATCGTATGATTGGAATTGGTGAATTTACGCCCTTTCGCTACTACGGCCTTCGTAATTATCTCTCTGTATTCTCCCATTTCGCGCGAACCCTCCTCATTCATTTTCATTTCATCCTATGCAAGTTTTTAGACTAGTGTGCGATATATTTCTGCGAATACTGGTTAAAAGTTTAGTCATAGTTCATTTTATGCGGGAGTTTATTGTAGGTTCCAAATAGGCATGTACTTAAAGTGAGGAGATTATTTTACATATAGAAAAGCGCAGAAAAAAACCAGGCTTTTAAAAAAAGCCTGGTTTCATATTCTTAATGATCGTGGTCATGGTCGTGATTTCCACAAGAACCGCCATTGTGTATACTTGCACCGGTTTCACCTTTTAATACGTCTCCACCCGTTGATTCAATGATAACATCTGTAACTTTATTAGAGATCGTTGTGGCGATTAATTGAAGTAAATCATTAACATCGATTTGGGACTGCTTAAACTCTTGAACAACCGGAATATCTTCTAATTCCCGTTCAATGGAAGCAATTTTATCTTCTACCTTTTTCAATGCTTCTGGTTTTCCGTAATGTTGTAGATTAACTGCTTGCTTTTGCAAACCCTTAATATCTGAAATTAATGTGCTTACTTTTGGGTTTACATGGATTTGTGCTTCTGCACGTTTAAAGAAATCAACTTCTTCTGTTTCTGCTATCATACGTGCTAATTCTTGTGCTCGAGCGATAATATCGTCTTTTGTATACTTTGCCACTTTATTTCACCTCTACTGGTTCTAATTCTTCGACCATTTCACCGTTTAATGACCATGTTTTTGCGTCAGTGATTCTTACCTTAACTATTTTTCCAATTGCTGATTTTGGCGCAGCAAAATTTACTAACTTGCTTCTTGAAGTGTATCCTGCTAGGACCTCAGGATTGTTCTTGCTTTCCCCTTCTACAAGAACTTCAACAATTTGACCCTTATATTTTTTCATTGCTTCAGCCGAAAGTTCATTAACTAAAGCATTTAAACGCTGCAATCGTTCCTTCTTTACTTCCATTGGAACATTGTCCTGCATTTTAGCAGCAGGTGTACCTTCACGAGGAGAATAAATAAATGTATAAGCTAGTTCATAGCCTACCTCACGATATAAGGATAAAGTCTCTTCAAATTGTTCATCTGTTTCATTTGGATAGCCAACGATAATATCAGTAGTTAATGCAACGTTTGGAATCGCAGCTTTGATTTTACGTACTAACTCCAAATATTGTTCTCTTGTATATTTACGAGCCATAATTTTTAATACATCCGTAGAACCGGATTGAACAGGCAGGTGGATATGATCCATTAAGTTTCCGCCCTTTGCAAGGACCTCAATCAAATGATCATCAAAGTCACGTGGATGACTTGTTGTAAAACGAATACGAGGAATATCAATCTTCCGTAATTCCTCCATAAGGTTACCTAGACCATAGTTCATTCCCTCTAAATCTTTTCCATACGCATTTACATTTTGCCCTAAAAGAGTAACTTCCTGATAGCCTTGTGCGGCTAAATGGCGTACTTCTTGGATAATCTCTTCCGGACGACGGCTTCGTTCTTTACCTCGTGTAAATGGAACAATACAATAGGTACAGAATTTGTCACAGCCGTACATAATGTTAACCCATGCCTTAATCTTGCCGCGTCTTACTTTTGGAAGGTTTTCGATTACGTCGCCTTCTTTAGACCATACTTCAACAACCATTTCCTTAGACATATACGCTTCATGTAAAATATGCGGTAAACGGTGTATATTATGTGTTCCGAAAATCATATCAACTTGATTATAGGTTTTTAGAATCTTATTAACTACGGATTCTTCTTGTGACATACATCCACAAACACCTAAGAGTAGATCTGGCTTTTCTAATTTCAAATGTTTTAAATGACCTAGTTCACCGAACACCTTATTTTCAGCATTCTCACGAATGGCACATGTATTTAACAGAATCACATTGGCATCTTCTGTAGAATCTGTTGGCTCATAACCCAATGCTAAAAAAATCCCTGCCATTACTTCGGTATCGTGCTCATTCATTTGGCAGCCATAGGTACGAATATAAAACTTCCGACCTTCTCCCATGCCTCGAAATTCCTCAGGAATAGAGAAATCGTTATGGTATTTCACTTCTTCTTTCCCACGTTTTTTAGCATCTTTTAAGGAAGGTGCGGTAATTACCTGCTCAAAGTACTTACTGTAATCCTTTGCGGATTTTTTGTCCGAAGAATTAGCAGGTTCGATTTGTTGAGCTTCTACACGTTGTTTTTCATTCATTAGTAAAATCTCCTTTCAGTCAATTTGCTGTCTATGAATATTTGTAAAGTAAAATTTTTCCTGTACTAGTGAATAAGAATTGAATCTCCCACACATCCGCACATTATTATAGTATAAAGGTTAAAAGGCTTGAAAACAATAGAAAATCCCGTAGTAGTATACTACGGGAAGTTTCCAATTTCTATTACATGAACTCTCCAACTAATTTATCAAAGTAACCTTGATCGAGAGTTAGATCAGCATGTGCTAATGGAGTTTCAGAGTAATTATTAATCAATTCTTGGTAGGATTGACGTTCTGTGTTTTGATAAATCAAACCAGTAACTAAACCATTATGCTTCATCAATGTCTGCATTGCATTTTCACGATTAGAAGGATCATACCCTTCAATATCGCTTAATTTTGTTAGGTTTTCTTTAAACCAGTCATACGTGTTGACCTTATTATAAGTAACACAAGGACTGTATACGTTAATTAAAGAGAATCCTTTATGCTTAATACCTGCTTCAATTAAAGCAGTAAGATCTTTCAAATCTGTAGAGAAACTTTGTGCTACAAACGTTGCTCCAGCAGTTAAAGCCATCTCCATTGGTGAAATTGGTTGTTCAATCGAACCTAATGGCGATGATTTCGTCTTAAAGCCTGTAGCAGAACGCGGAGACGTTTGTCCCTTTGTTAATCCATAAATTTGGTTATCCATAACTACGTAGGTAATATCAATATTTCTACGGATAGCATGAATGGTGTGTCCCATACCGATTGCAAAACCGTCACCATCACCGCCAGAAGCGATAACTGTAAGATCCCGGTTAGCCATTTTAACACCTTGTGCTATAGGTAATGAGCGACCATGAATACCATGGAAGCCATATGAATTAATATATCCAGAGATACGACCAGAACACCCGATACCAGAAATAACAGCTAAGTTTTCAGGCTCTAGCCCTACATTTGCTGCTGCACGTTGCATTGCCGCTTGTACAGAGAAGTCGCCACAGCCAGGGCACCAGTTCGGTTTTACATTATTACGAAATTCTTTAAAAGTGGCCATGATTAGAACAACTCCTTACATTTTGTATATACTTCGTGTGGTAGGAACGGATTACCGTCATATTTTAAATGTTTAATAATCTTTTCAGCATGACCAACATTCATTTTTATAATGTTTGCCAATTGACCAGTAGCATTGTTTTCAACAACCACTACTTTCTTTGCTGAACGAACAAGTGGTAATACTTCGTCCGTTGGGAATGGGTGAATCAAACGAATATGAGCATGATTTACTTTCATTCCTTCTTTTTCTAAACGAACCATAGCTTCCTCAATTACACCTCGTGTTGAATTAAATCCAACTAGTAAAACGTCAGCATCTTCATGCTTAGTGTTTTTATATACCGGTGTATTGAAACGAATATTTTCAATTTTACGGAATCGCTTGTCCATTTGAGCGTTTCTATTTAAAGCCGATTCAGACGGTTTTCCAGTTTCATCATGTTCAACACCTGTTACATGGTGAATACCATTTTTCATACCAGGAATTACACGTGGAGAAACTCCATCTGCTGTCACTTCATAACGTTTGAAATATGCTTTATTTTCACTCTCAGGAATTGCATCAGTAACAAGCTTTCCACGTCTGATTTCTACTTTATCCATACTTAAAGGTTCAACTGTCTGCTTACCTAAAGAGAGTTGAAGATCTGTAAGAACAATTACAGGACATTGATATTCTTCAGCAAGGTTAAATGCCTCAGTTGTATCATAAAAAGCCTCTTCTACAGTACTTGGAGCCATAACGATCTTAGGGATTTCTCCATGTGTTCCATAAATCATCGCCATTAAATCTGACTGTTCTTGCTTTGTTGGTAATCCTGTAGATGGACCACCACGCTGTGTATCAACAACAACAAGCGGAGTTTCAGTTATACCTGAAAGACCAATTGCTTCCATTTTCAATGATAAACCTGGGCCAGCAGATGCCGTAATTGTACGAACACCAGCATAGTTTGCACCGATTGCCATTGTACAAGCAGCAATTTCATCTTCTGTTTGAATAACTGTACCTCCAAGAGCTGGAAGCTTTTTAATTAAATATTCCATTATTTCAGAAGCTGGTGTGATAGGGTAAGCAGCCATAAAACGGCAGCCAGCAGCAACTGCACCTAATGCAATCGCGTCATTTCCAATCATGAACATACGCTTCTTGCCATCAGCTTTTTCAAGTTCCATTATTTCAACACCATCTACAAGCTGTTTTTTCATATAATCAAAGCCAGCTCTAATGGCATCCATGTTTTTCGCAACGACTTGAGCACCTTTTTTACCAAAAATCTCTTGAACTACTTCTTCAAAAACATTAATATCAAGATTCAATACAGCAGATGTAGCACCGATGGCTACCATGTTTTTCATTAGAGAAGTTCCTAATTCAGTAGCAATTTCTGTAAATGGAACCGCATACAATGATGCTTGTGTATCTTCTGGTTTCTTAGGTGTGAATTTTGCATCTGCAAGGATTACACCTTTGCTGTGTAACTCTTTGTAGTTTAAATCGATCGTTTCTTGGTCAAAAGCGACAAGAACATCAAGATCATCAGAGATTGAACGAACTTCTGTCGTACTTACTCTGATTTTGTTATTTGTATGACCGCCTTTAATACGAGATGAAAAGTGACGATAACCATACAAGTAATAACCGAGGCGATTCAATGCAATAGCAAATATTTCCCCTGTACTTTCAATACCTTCCCCTTGTTGTCCGCCAACTTTCCACGAAAGTTGATTGATCATGACTTACACCCCTTTGGATATGTAAAAAATATATTTTATAAATCACTAATAGTGTAGCACAATTCCGAGTTATTCACTATAATTTAATCTTTTAAAGCATTAAAGATTAGATAATATGAATTGACGAGATGTACTAAACGCTTACAATTCTAGACCTGAAAACAAAAAATTGCAACCCTTTCGAACGAAATATTGTCTAAAATATGAATATTTTTTTATAATTTAAAATTTGACATTTACTGGATACAAAGAAATGCATTAAAAACGCTATCATAACGCAGTTCTTAAATAATCTCGTAATATATATTTGTCTTTATTTTTATAACAGAAAACGTTTTCGTATATTCTAGTATAATATTTTTTTCTTAATTTGAAAATAAAAATACCTGCTTACATGTAAGCAGGTTAAATTAATTCATTTATTTTCCTTCACATCTTTGATTCTATCTCTTTCATCTTGGTTCAACAATAAGCTTTATGGCCGTGCGTTCTTCACCATCAATCTGAATATCAGTGAACGCAGGGATGCAAATCAAATCTACTCCGCTAGGTGCCACGAATCCTCTTGCAATCGCTACTGCTTTAACAGCCTGATTCAATGCACCTGCACCAATTGCCTGTATTTCTGCTGCACCTCTTTCACGCAGAACTCCAGCAAGTGCACCAGCTACAGAATTAGGATTAGATTTTGCTGAAACTTTTAATATTTCCATTGCTAGCTCCCCCTTGTATAATCCCGATCCTGGCATGAGCAGTTTCATGAGCAAATCAGGTATATAAGATTCCACTGCTACTATATTCATTTTTCAAATGACATATTCCGGCTTGGACAAAAAAAGTGGTAAATTACCAACAAAAAAGAATAACCCTCCAAGACTGGAAGGTTACGAGTACCATGGATTATCTTCATTTATTAATATTCTTTCCATTTTCTTGCATTTACCGCTTTTTCTGTCCAGTTCCATATAGACACCACTTAGCTGGTTTCGTCCTGTTTTTGGCACCTCAAACCTTACTGGAAGGCTTGTAAGAAACTTTGTGATTACTGCCTCTCTTTCCATACCCAGAATGCCATCATAAGGACCTGTCATCCCTACATCCGTTAAATAGCCTGTGCCGCCCGGTAAAACACGGCTATCTGCTGTTTGCACGTGTGTATGTGTTCCAACGACTGCAGAAACTCTGCCATCCAAATACCAGCCCATTGCTTGTTTTTCACTTGTTGCTTCTGCATGGAAATCTACAAAAATAAATGGTGTTCTTTCCTGCGCCAACTCCACTAATTCATCCGCCTTCTTAAAAGGGCAATCCAGAGGAGGCATAAAGGTGCGTCCCTGTAAATTGATTACAGCTACTTCGATGTCATTTACTTTAAAGAATGCTAGTCCTTTGCCAGGAGTACCTTCAGGAAAATTGGCTGGGCGTACCAAATTTTTTGCGCTATCGATAAATTCAAATATCTCCTTGTTATCCCACGAGTGGTTTCCGAGGGTTACAGCTTGTGCTCCGAAACCTAAAAACTCACGGTAGATCTTTTCGGTAATCCCTCTGCCGCCTGCAGCATTCTCACCATTAATAATTGTAAAATTAGGTCGATATTTATCTTTTATCTTCGGTACATATTCTTTTACCATATCACGGCCTGGCGAGCCTACAACATCTCCAATAAATAATAAGTTCATGTGGTATCCTTTCGTAATGCGTTAATATACTATGAATTGTATCACACTTTTATTTTATTTAATCGTAAGCTTACATTTTCAAAGAATGTGTTAAACTATGCTATTGATTTTACTGTGTATTAAAAATAAACGGAAAAATTCCGGCTAAATTGGAAAATACCCAAATTTCCTTAAAAATAAGCGGAGTTTTTCCGGTTAGCTGCCAAAAATCGTTGGATTTTGACTTATTTAGAGCAGTTAACCGGAATATCTCCGCTTATATCTGCTCCTTAAGCTCTTTCTATATACATTAGCCGGAAATTCTCCGCCTATTCATTCTCATACCTGCACTAAAATCAACAATGATTTTAACATTGTCAAAAAAATAAAGCGGTGCTAAGAGCACCGCTTATTTTGCGTATTCCACAGCCCGTGTTTCACGAATGACTGTTACTTTAATATGTCCTGGATAATCAAGCTCTTCTTCTATTCGTTTCCGAATATCTCGAGCCAAACGATGTGCGGCTAAATCATCAACCGCATCAGGTCTTACAATAATACGCACCTCACGACCTGCTTGAATGGCAAAGGATTTCTCAACACCATCATAAGACTCTGAAATCTCCTCCAGCTTTTCTAAGCGGCGGATATAGTTTTCTAGAGTTTCACTACGTGCTCCTGGTCTTGCAGCCGATAATGCATCAGCAGCAGCCACTAGAACCGCAATGGTTGATGTTGGTGCCGTATCACCATGGTGTGATGCTATACTATTGATAACAACAGGGTGTTCCTTGTATTTAGTCGCAAGCTCGACACCAATTTCAACATGGCTTCCTTCGACTTCATGGTCAATTGCTTTTCCGATATCGTGCAAGAGACCTGCACGGCGTGCCAGCGTTTCATCCTCACCAAGTTCAGCTGCAAGTAAGCCCGAAAGCTGAGCAACCTCCATTGAGTGCTTAAGAACGTTTTGTCCGTAACTTGTACGGAACTTTAAGCGTCCAAGGATTTTAATTAGGTCCGGATGCAATCCATGAACACCGACTTCAAAGGTCGTTTGTTCACCTACTTCACGGATATACTCATCTACTTCGCGACGAGATTTTTCGACCATTTCCTCAATACGTGCAGGATGGATACGTCCGTCTTGGACTAACTTTTCAAGCGCCAATCGAGCTGTTTCTCGTCGAATTGGGTCGAAGCCTGATAGAATAACTGCCTCTGGGGTATCATCGATAATTAAATCAATTCCAGTAAGTGTCTCTAGTGTACGGATATTTCTTCCTTCACGGCCGATAATACGACCTTTCATTTCATCATTTGGAAGGTTGACTACAGATACAGTCGTTTCCGCAACATGGTCAGCAGCGCAACGCTGGATTGCTAGCGATAAGATTTCCTTCGCTTTCTTGTCTGCTTCCTCTTTCGCGCGATTTTCACTTTCCTTAATCATTATCGCGGTGTCATAGGTTAACTCCTGCTCCATTTTATCGATAATGATTGTCTTAGCTTCCTCACGAGACAAACTCGAAATACGTTCAAGTTCAGTTTGTTGTGTTCGTACCAACTCGTCCACTTTGCTTTCCATCTGTTCAATATGCTGTTGTCTTTGGTTAAGAGAATCATCCTTCTTTTCTAATAGAATTTCTCGTTTATTTAACGATTCATCTTTTCGATCTAAATTCTCTTCTCTTTGCAGTAAACGGTTTTCTTGTTTTTGCAGTTCATTTCTTCGTTCACGAACCTCACGTTCGGCTTCTGTACGAAGTTTGTGAATTTCATCCTTTGCCTCAAGCAAAGCTTCTTTTTTCAATGAATCAGCGTCACGCTTTGCATCTTCAAGAATCTGCTCTGCAGCATTCTTTGCACCTGCTATTTTTGCCTCAGCAATGGATTTACGAACAAAATAGCCAACAACGGCACCGACGATAATGCCAAGCAAAATGGAGATGATAGTAATAGGTTCCATCGTTACACCTCCTCTTGCTATGAACTTTTTGTTACACTTTTTTAAGTGTCGGCATGTACATTGGTTTGGTTCAACATACAGCAAGCACCAGGCTTTTCATTGTAATATTAACAAAAATGTAAAATATACATGTTAATTGTAAATGTGTGCATATTCATTGTCAAGGGTAACTCCTGCTAGCTTTTTGAAATATTTAGACTTTGTTCATATTTTTACAATTCACAAAATCACTTTCGATGTATAAAAATTCATAGAGTTTAATAATTATGCATTTTACAAAAAAGAGCAAAACCTAATCAGGTTTCGCTCTTTTTCACTTTAGTCTATTAATTCGAACTGATCATCGTCATCAGCTTCAGTAACAATCTTTTCACCATCTAATCCGAAATGTGTACGGATCTTTTGCTGAATTTCAAGACGAATACTTGGATTTTCTCTTAAGAAAGTCTTCGCATTTTCACGGCCTTGACCAATTCTTTCCTCATTATATGAATACCAGGAACCGCTCTTTTGAACGATATCTAATTCAGAGCCAATATCAATGATCTCGCCCTCTTTAGAAATTCCTTCACCATACATAATATCTACTTCTGCCGTACGGAATGGAGGTGCAACTTTATTTTTAACAACTTTAATCTTTGTTTTGTTACCGACTACATCAGTACCTTGTTTAATAGCTTCACCACGGCGTACTTCAACACGGATTGTAGAGTAGAATTTCAACGCACGACCACCAGGGGTCGTCTCGGGGTTCCCAAACATGACACCAATTTTTTCACGAACCTGGTTGATAAAGATTGCGATTGTCTTGGATTTGTTAATGACACCAGAAAGTTTGCGGAGTGCTTGAGACATCAAGCGTGCTTGAAGACCCATATGGGAATCTCCCATTTCTCCTTCAATTTCTGCTTTTGGAACTAATGCTGCAACGGAATCGACTACTAGAATATCAATTGCACCACTACGTACAAGTGCTTCTGCGATTTCTAGCGCTTGTTCCCCAGTGTCAGGTTGGGATAACAATAGCTCATCGATGTTTACTCCAAGTTTTTGTGCATAAGCTGGATCCAGGGCATGCTCAGCGTCGATAAACGCTGCTTGTCCGCCTGCAGCTTGTACTTCTGCAATTGCATGTAAGGCAACTGTTGTTTTACCAGAGCTCTCTGGGCCGTATATCTCAATAATCCGTCCGCGAGGATATCCGCCAACGCCAAGTGCTGAATCTACAGCTAATGAGCCACTAGGACTTGTTAAAATTCTTGTGTCTGTCTTTTCTCCCATTTTCATAATGGAGCCTTTACCGAATTGCTTTTCAATCTGTTTTAGCGCCATTTCTAAGGCAGCTTTACGATCAGTCACTACTAGTTCCTCCCTTATATATAAACCAAAAAGTTAATAGCCAAAATCTATAATTTAAATCCTATTAATAATATAACCTCTTTTTAGTCTTTTGTACAGCAAAAAAACGAACATTCATTCGACTTTTTTGGGGCAAATAATCATGTAATAATAGGTAATTTCCCACATATTTAAACCATTTTCAACAGTTTTTGATTTCTAATTTACCTTTATTATCTATTATCAGTCTTTTTCCTAGTAAGTTAGATTTGGTTATCCGAGAGTATTTTTCCTTTATGCGAGAGTAAATTCGCTTATCCGAGAGTATTTTCCGTTATGCGAGAGTAAATTTGCTTATCTGAGAGTATTTTCCGTTATGCGAGAGTAAATTTGCTTATCTGAGAGTATTTTCCGTTATGCGAGAGTAAATTTGCTTATCCGAGAGTATTTTTCCTTTATGCGAGAGTAAATTCGCTTATCCGAGAGTATTTTCCGTTATGCGAGAGTAAATTTGCTTATCTGAGAGTAAAGTTTTAGGATAAAAAAATCACAGAGAGCTAGTTAGCTTTCTGTGATTCTTGCAATTGCTTTAGTAAATAATAGCAGCCATATTTTACCGAACGGCTTCGGTTTGCTTCTCTTGTTCCGCCAAGTTCTAGCTTTTTAACCACTGTTTGCTGTCCTCTAATCGAAATCCCAATGTAAACTGTTCCAACAGGCTTGCCTTCCATTTCATCAGGTCCAGCAACACCGGTGAAACTAATCCCTATATCAGCAGATACTAAGGCCGCAACATTTTCAGATAGTTCTTTTGCACACTCATTACTAACTACCCCAAACTTTTCAATTGTTTCTTTTTTAACTCCCAAGACTTTTTCCTTTACCTCATTCGTGTAACAAACAACCCCGCCCTTAAGGACGGAACTAACACCTGGAACACTCGTTAGTTCTTGTTGAAACAATCCTCCTGTTAAACTCTCTGCAGCCGATATCGTCAACTTATTTTCCTTTAAGACTTTCACTAACTCAGCTACCAACGAAGTATTGTCATAACCATATAAAAACTGCCCTACTCGCGCCTTAATGTTACCCTCAACTTCATCAAGCATTACTTCTGCTGTTTGCAAGTCTTGGTGCTTTGCGGTTAACCGTAACGTGCATTCTCCATCTGCGGCAAGGGGCGCAATTGTTGGATTAGTTTGTTGCTCTATTAAATCAACAATTTCTGTTTCTAGTGAAGCCTCTCCGATTCCAAAGAACCTCAACACTCTAGAAACTATTTTCTCATCTGTTTTCACTTGTTTTGACAAAGCGGAAGTACCGAATTTCAAAAACATGGGCTCCATTTCTTTCGGAGGGCCTGGCAGTAGCATATATACGCAATTACCCTTCTCGACCATCATACCCGGTGCCATCCCATGATGATTTGGCAGGATAGTAGAGTCTTCTAAAACAAGGGCCTGCTTCTTATTATTTTCAGTCATTACCCTATTTCCCTTTTTAAAATAAAGTTCAATAGATTCTAATGCCTCTTGATCCATTACGAGATTTTTCCCTATATGGCGGGCAATTGTTTCCTTCGTTAAATCATCTTTTGTCGGCCCAAGTCCGCCGGTAAAAATAATCAAATTAGAGCGCTTTTCTGCGATTTCAATCGCAGACCTT